>JAJPZH010000165.1 GCA_021204515.1 Alistipes sp.
TGCAGAACGTATCCGGTACTTTCGGTACTGCTCCCAAGATTCGTGTCCGCGGTGCCACTTCGATCTTCGGCAGTTCGAAACCGCTGTGGGTCGTGGACGGTGTGATCATGGAGGACGTGATCGACATCGATGCGGATGCGCTTTCTTCCGGCGACGCCACGACGCTCATCAGTTCTGCCATCGCAGGTCTCAATGCGGACGATATCGAGAGTTTCAGCATCCTGAAGGACGGTTCCGCAACGTCTATCTACGGTGCGCGCGCAATGGCCGGTGTGATCGTCGTTACGACTAAAAAAGGTCGTGCAGGCGAGAGCCGTATCACTTATACGGGTGATTATACAATCCGTATGACGCCGCGCTATGCCGATTTCAACATCATGAACTCGCAGGATCAGATGTCGGTATATCAGGAAATGGCCGCCAAAGGCTGGCTCAACAACTCCACCATTGCAAATGCCTCTTCGAGCGGTGTTTACGGCAAAATGTGGGAGCTGGTCAATACGGGAAAACTCGAAAATACGGAAGCTGCGCGCAACCGCTATCTGCGCAAGGCCGAGTATCGGAATACGGACTGGTTCAAGGAACTCTTCCAGAGTACGATTATGCACACGCACTCGGTCAGCCTCAGCTCGGGTACCGAGAAGTCACAGTATTACGCTTCGATGAGTGCCATGTTCGATCCGGGATGGACCAAGGCCAGCGAAGTGGAGCGTTACACGGCCAACCTCAATGCCACGTATAACATTTTCGACAATCTGACGCTGAATCTGATTTCGAGCGGTTCTTACCGTAAGCAAATGGCGCCGGGTACGTTGGCGGCAACGACCGATGTGGTGTTCGGTGAAGTGAAACGCGATTTCGACATCAACCCTTATTCTTATGCGATGAATTCGTCCCGTACTCTCGATCCCAATGAATTCTACACGCGTAATTATGCACCGTTCAATATTATCGACGAACTTGAGAAGAACTACATCGATCTCAACGTCGTGGATACGAAATTCCAAGCAGAGCTGCGCTACAAACCTGTTACAGGTCTCGAACTGAGCGCTCTTGCCGCCGTAAAATATTCGGCGACGACGCAGGAACACAACATCACGGATTATTCGAACCAAGCCCAAGCGTATCGCGCGATGGCGACTACAGTGATCCGTGACAACAACCCGTTCCTGTACACCGATCCCGACAACGCATACGCCGTACCTATTTCGATTCTGCCCAAGGGCGGTATCTACAAGCGCCGCGACAACAACATGCTGTCGTACGACTTCCGTTTCGCCGCTTCGTATAATACCGAAATCAACAACCAGCACATCATCAACCTTTACGGCGGTATGGAGGTCAATCAGAGCGACCGTCACGAATCTTGGTTCAACGGCTGGGGTATGCAGTACTCGATGGGCCTGATTCCGTTCTATGCTTATGAAGTATTCAAGAAGGGTAAGGAAGAAAACACCGACTATTTCGGTCTGGCCAATACCCATTACCGCAATGTAGCTTTCTTCTTTAACGGAACCTATTCGTGGAAAGGCCGCTATACCCTCAACGGAACTTTCCGCTATGAAGGAACGAACCGCATGGGTAAGAGCCGCAGCGCCCGCTGGCTGCCTACGTGGAACGTGGCCGGAGCGTGGAACGTACATGAAGAGAATTTCTTCGAAGCGCTGCGCCCTGCCATGTCGCATTTGTCGCTGAAAGCATCTTACTCGCTGACCGCAGACCGCGGTCCCAGCTTCGTTACCAACTCGCGCGTCGTCATTACGAGCAACACGCCGTGGCGTCCTTCGGCCGGTGTTACGGAGTCGGGATTGACGATTTATGATTTGGAGAACAGCGAACTGACTTACGAGAAGAAAAACGAGGTGAATATCGGTATCGACATGGGCTTCCTGAACAACCGCATCAGCCTCGCAGCCGACTGGTACAAACGTGACAACCACGACCTGATCGGTGTGATCAACACGCAGGGTATCGGCGGTCAGGTGATGAAATACGGTAACGTCGCCGGTCTGAAATCTTCGGGTGTCGAGCTGACTCTTTCGACCCGCAACATCGAAACCAAGAATTTCAGCTGGTCTACGGACTTCATCTATTCGCATCTGAAAGAGGAAGTAACCGACCTGATGTCGTATAAGCGTGCGATCGACCTCGTATCGGGTACCGGTTTCGGTATGGAAGGCTATCCTTCGCGCTCGATCTTCTCGTTCGATTTCCAAGGCCTGAACGACGAGGGTATCCCGCAGTTCATCAATGAAAAAGGTCAGCTGACAACGACGGATATCAACTTCCAAGAGCGCAACAACCTCGGTCACCTGAAGTATTCGGGTACGGCCGATCCGACAGACTTCGGTAGCTTCGGCAACATGTTCCGTTTCTACGGCTTCAAGCTCAATGTCTTCATTACCTACTCGTTCGGCAATGTGATCCGTCTGGATCCGATCTTCTCCGAGTCATACAGCGACCTGCTGTCCATGCCCCGGGAGTTCCGCAACCGCTGGATGCGTCCGGGCGATGAGAACCATACGAATATTCCGGTTATCGCCAACAAGCGTCAGGTCGAGAAGGACAACTACCTTTCGCGCGCTTACAATGCCTACAACTATTCGACGGCACGTATCGCCAAAGGCGATTTTATCCGCATGAAGGAGATTTCGCTGACCTACGACTTCCCGAAACGCTGGATCAAGAAGCTCCGCTTCTCGAACCTGTCGCTTAAACTGCAGGCTACGAACCTCTTCCTGATTTATGCCGACAAAAAGCTCAACGGACAGGATCCCGAGTTCTTCAATACCGGCGGTGTGGCGATCCCTGTTCCCAAGCAATTTACGCTGACGCTGAAAATCGGTTTATAACAGACGCAAAAGATGAAAAATATGAAGACGACAAAAATAACCATGCTCTTCGTGCTTGCGGTCGCCGTATCGGCACTTCCTGCATGCAACGATTTTCTGGACGAAATGCCGGATAACCGAACCGAACTCGATTCGAGCGACAAGATCACCAATCTGCTGGTTTCGGCATATTCCGAATATACATACCCTGTAACCTGCGAATTCGCATCGGACAACATCGATGAAACAGCACTGGTTTCTCCGAACTTCGAGCCGGAACAGGAAGAGTATTACCGCTGGCAGGACGTAACTTCGTCCACTACCAACGAGGCACCTCAGGCTGTCTGGAGTCAGTATTACATGGCCATTGCCGTTGCAAACCAAGCTCTTGCGGCTATCGAGGAGCTCGGCGGACCTAATACTACGCAGCTTAAGGCCGCTAAAGGCGAGGCGCTCGTTTGCCGGGCATACGCCCATTTCTGTCTGGCCAATATGTTCTGTCAGGCCTACAATCCGCAGTATGCGTCGGAAGACCTCGGCATTCCCTACATGGAGAAAGCCGAAACCATACTCGACCCCAAATATACCCGCGGTACGCTTGCCGAGGTCTATGCAAAGATCGAAGCCGACTTGGTAGAGGGCCTACCGCTGATCAGCGATGAGTTCTATTCGGTGCCGAAATATCACTTCAATCAGAAAGCCGCTTATGCTTTTGCTGCGCGCTTCTACCTCTTCTATCAGAAATGGGACGAGTGTATCGCCGCCGCGAAAGTAGTGCTGGGAAGCGCTCCCGAAACGATGATGCGCGACCTCGAGGCCAACGGCAAACTGGGACTGCAGTCGGCCGACGGCCAGACGCTGCTGCGTACGATGGATTATATCGACTACTCGCACAAGTGCAACCTGATGCTGCAAACCTCGGTAACCGACGTTCCCGGCGTCGCATTCGGTCCCTATAATCTTTACACCGGTTTCACCCACGGCAACTGGCTGGATCAGACCGAAACCTTCCGCGCTCCGACGGCTCCGTGGGGCAGCAGCTACACGCTCTACTCCGCGCCGTATTCGACGAACAACGGTAGCGCAGACAAGTGCTTCGCATGGCGTGCGCCCTATCTCTTCGAGATCAAGGACCCGGTGATGCAGACGGGACTCGCACATACGGTTTTCCCCGCATTCACGGCCGAAGAGACGCTGCTCTGCCGCGCCGAGGCTTACATCATGAAGAAGGAATACGGACTGGCTCTGAACGATATGAACCTCTGGATCAGCAAATATGTGAAGTCGGGCGCTCAAACGCTCACCGAAACAAGCGTCAATCAGTGGGCACAGAACACTCGGGAGTACACTCCGTCCAATCCTACGGTGAAGAAAGCTTTCGGCGAGACGGCTTTCCCGCTCGAAGCCGGTACGCAGACCAACATGTGCTATGCGCTAGTGCATCTGCGCCGTGTGGAGACCGTGCATCTCGGTTTGCGCTGGTTCGACGTAAAACGTTACGGCATTACGATATACCGTCGCAAGCTGGCCAGCTATAACTCGCTCGGAAGCGTTACGGACGAACTGCATGCCCGCGACCCGCGCTGTGCGATGCAGCTGCCGATGGATGTCGTTGCCGCAGGCCTGACTCCTAACCCGAGATAATCAGATGCTAACGATAAAACAGGATATACGATGAAAAAGAATATTATATTACTTATGACGGCGGTGTTCGGAGTGTTCGTTTTGGCGGGCTGCTCCGAGGACGACCTGAGCAAGACGAGTTCTATCCTCGATTCGGCTACCGTTGAGAACGATTTCGACAGGTGGCTTATGAAGAACTATCTGGAACCCTACAACATCGATTTCAAATATCGTTTCAAAGATGTTCTGGGCGATATGGACTACAACCTGACTCCCGCGGAATACGGACAGGCGATCAAACTGGCCAAACTGACGCTGCACCTGACGCTGCAGGTTTACGACGAAGTGACGGGCAGCAGGCAGTTCATCAGCGAGAACTTCCCGAAGATCGTCCACATTATCGGCTCGCCGGCCTATAACGAAAACAACAACATCGTACTCGGTGTGGCCGAAGGCGGCAAGATGATGACCCTTTATCAGGTAAACATCATCGACTATCTGCTGAGCACGAAGGATATAGACCAGCTGAACGAACTCTTCTTCAAAACGATGCACCATGAGTTCGGCCATATTCTCCACCAGACGCGGCCCTATTCGACGGACTTCAACGCCGTAACGCCTTCGAGCTATGTCGGCGACGCATGCTTCGACACCTACAGAACGGACGCGGCGGCCCGTCAGGCCGGATTTATCACGCGTTATTCGTCGAAGGCTCCCGATGAGGATTTCGTGGAACAGCTCTCGCTCTACGTAACCTCGACGGCTGCCGAATGGGAGGCCGCCCTCGCACAGGGCGGCAGTACCGGACGTCCGCTTCTCGAACAGAAAAACGATATCATGCGTGCATACATGCTCAGCACGTGGGACATCGACATCGATGAGCTGCGAAGAGTGGTATTGCGTCGGCAGAATGAGATCTGGTCGCTCGATTATAACATTTAATTCGTAAAAGAGATGAAAAAACTTATCATATTATTAGCGGTTTTGCCGCTTGTCCTCTCTTCGTGCCTTAAAGACGACAAGGATACTTTCGGCAAAACGGCCAGTGAGCGAATCCGCGAGGTGCAGGAAGGCACCGAAAAGGTGCTTACCGAAGCTCCCAACGGCTGGCTGATGGAGTACTATCCCAGCGCAACGCAGGAGTACGGAGGTATTACGATCTACATGAAATTCACGAACGGAACGGTTACCGTAATGTCCGAAGCAGGAGGCGCCAGCAAGACGGCCGAGAGCCTCTACTCGTACGATCAGGATTACGGTCCCACGATCAATTTCGACACTTACAATCCGTACTTCCATATCTATTCGGAGCCGAACTCCGGTGTCGGCCCGACCAATACGGGTATGGGAGGCGACAGCGAGTTTATCATCATGAGCTATGCGGCCGACAAAGTGGTTCTGCGGGGCAAAAAGACCCAGAATACCATCGTGCTTACTCCGCTGCCGGAAACCGCATGGAGTACGCTGTTCGGCAAATATTCCGCGGATGTGAAAAAGATGGACAATTTCCGTTCTTACGAACTCGTTCTCAACGGCAAGACCTACGACATCTCGCGCGAGGTGGCGTCCGGTTACAACTCCCGTTATTTCTCGGTCGTGACTGAAACCGGCACGACTTCCGGAAGTTTCATCTACACGCAGGATACAGGGCTTAAATTCTACGAGCCGCTGAAAGTCGACGGTGTGTCGATCGAATCCATGACATGGAGCGGCGGCATGTTCACCGACGATGTGACCGGCGCCCGAATTCAGGAGACGGTATCCGATAATACGTTTACCTTCGCCGTATCGGATGTCACGGCTACTTCGGCCAAGGTGAAGGCAACTCCGACCGTTGCGAACGAATACTATTATTTCGATGTCGTACCGTCGAGTGCATTCGCAAGTACATCGGACGAGGATATTCTGTACGAACTGATGGACGGAATCACGTCGATGAACCAGTTGTCCCTCGGCGGTGCGGAGAAAACGCTGACGGTGGATTCCGACACGGAGTACGTTCCCTGCGGATTCGGTCTCAAAGTCGTGAACGGCTGGCTCTATCCGATCACGGAGCTTGTGAAGGGCACCGCCTTCACGAGCGGTCAGGGCGATCCGATGTCGCCGGAATATTCGGCATGGATCGGTACATGGACCGTCACCAGTACGTCGTCCGAAGTAAGCAAGCAACCGATTTCTTTCGACATCACGCTTGCCAAGAAGGTCAGCAACTCCACCTATTCGCTGACCGGCTGGGATATTTCGGTCCGCCGACTGACTTGGAGCGGAACTGCCAACTTCGATGAAACCGACAATTCGCTCGTGATCATGAACGGGCAAGAGCTCCCGTATGCGGATCCCAACGGTACGCCGTATCTTATCGCCCGCGGAATCGCAGCATCGGGCACCTATATCGTTTCAGGCAACTATCCTGCCCAGACCGGCGTTATGAATTCCGACGGCACTGCCAATGTTTCCTGCTATAGCGGCGAGTTCTCGGACGGCGAGGCGTTTACCGTAGGCACAGTCGGGATATTCATAGATACCGGAGGCAGCTACGGAGCTTATGGTCCCGCAACAGGATTTACGTCGGGAGATCATCCGATCGGACCGTTCAAGATGGTTAAGAAATCGGCTTCCGGTGCTTCCGTTAAAGTTGCGGCTCCGACGAAGGCCAATACTGCAATCCGTTACCACAAATTATCGGATACTCCGCAGATGAATTCGTTGTCGTCGTTTCAGATCGGCGCAAATAAAACAAATGCAGCGAAGCTCGAATAAGAGCATTTGCATCATTGATCAATAGAGGTGGGAGGAGTCATTATTCGATAATGACTCCTCCCTGATTTTAGAGGGATTAACATGGTTTTACCAGCATGAGTCCGGCATTGTACCGGACTCATGTCGTTTAATGCACTTCGTTTGGAGGTAAAACGCAGCCATATGCAAAAGAGACCTGCGACCGGAATACAATCTCGCCGGCTCCTTATTATTAAATAATAAACAGAATAATAATTTGCATAAATCCGCACAAAATCGCATATTTGTATTCTAATCTTCCGTTACAGACCATTTATGGACCTTTTTTTAATGATACATCGGCGGCATGTTTCCTCAGGAAATCCGCACCGGAAGATCTGCAGACCACATTTTTCGCCAACAATCCAAAATCATAGTTTATGAACAACAAAAAACTACTCATGTTTGCGTTATTCCTGCTGTCGGCGGGCTGTACGACCGATCCGGGTATGGATAACGCGGGGGGGGTACTCCTGCGGAGACACAGGCGGCCAAGATCATCAATACGTCTGCCGATGCAACGGCGGGAACGCTTCTGGTCTATTTCAACGACCGTGCGGTCGAAACCATTGAAAGCACCATGGCTCAGACCCGCTCCGGCGCGACCCGTTCGGGGCTTGTCTCCGTGGACGACATCCTGAGTCGTCTGGGCGTCGTCTCGCTGGAACGTCTCTTCACCTACGACGCACGAAGCGAGGAGCAAACCCGCGCCGCAGGTCTGCACAAATGGTACCTCCTCACCTTCGACAAGGACGCAGATCTGGAGAAAGCCGCAAAAGAGCTGGCCGCAGTGGCGGAAGTGAGCCGCATACAATTCGATACGAAACTGCAAAAAGCATCGGTCGGCAATCCCATGCCCTTCAGAATCGACGAAGCGGGTGCGACCCGCGCCAATCTCTCCGGCAGCGGGTTCAACGATCCCGGACTGACGGAACAATGGCACTACAGCAACAACGGCGACAAGAAATTTGCTGCCACGACAGCAGTCGGAGCAGATATCAATGCTCCGGAAGCATGGAAGCTTACGGGCGGCAATTCGTCGATAATCGTCGCCATCGTCGATGAAGGCGTAAAATACACCCATCCCGATCTGGCCGACAACATGTGGGTAAATCCCGACGGCAGCGGCGTTCCCGGATACAACTTCGCCACGAACTCCTCCGATCTGACATGGTGGGTACCGCACTACAATTATAAAGGCGAATACGACGGCGATTCGGGTCACGGCACCCACGTCGCAGGTACGGTAGCCGCCGTGAACAACAACGGCAAAGGCGTCTGCGGCGTAGCGGGCGGCACGGGCAGCAACGACGGCGTGAAACTCATGTCCTGCCAGATATTTTCAGGCGGGCAGGGCGGCAGTATCTCGGTTTCGGTCCGGGCGATCAAATACGCCGCCGACAACGGTGCTTCGATCATTCAGTGCTCGTGGGGTTATCCCACTCAGGCTCCTCTCAACTCGGACAGTTATTACGAAAACAACTATTCTGCCGAGAAAGAGGCGATCGACTACTTCGTTTCGAAAAAGAACAACGACGTACTCGACGGAGGTCTTGCGATCTTCGCCGCAGGCAACGACGCCACCAACTTCGCGAGTTATCCGGGCGGCTACCGCAGCTACGTTTCGGTCACCTCGTTCGGCCCGGACTACCTGCCGGCTTACTACACGAACTACGGTCCCGGCTGCAACATCACGGCTCCGGGCGGCGACGCCAGCATCTCGCCCGCGGGAACCAGCGCCGCGCAGGTGCTTTCGACGCTGCCTTCCGAACTGCCCGCAGAACTCGGCACCGACGGAGCCGACTATGGCTACATGCAGGGTACTTCGATGGCTTGCCCGCACGTATCGGGCGTGGCCGCACTGGGAC
>JAJPZH010000079.1 GCA_021204515.1 Alistipes sp.
CTGTATTATGGCGGTATGTCACTTTGGAAAAATAGCTGTCTTTTTCCGGTTTCCGCGGTCGGAACGGATCGTTATGTCATAAAAAAAGACTTAAAATGAGATATATGCAAACTCATTTTAAGCCTTTTACTAAATTGAGCGGGAAACGGGGGTCGAACCCGCGACCCTCAGCTTGGGAAGCTGATGCTCTACCACTGAGCTACTCCCGCATTTCGACGTACAAATATACTCCGCTTTTTTTGATTTTTCAAGGTTTCGGGGCTGTAAATTTACCCTTACTCCACGATTTTTTTCAGCGATGCGAGATTTTTCGCATTTTTGAGACTGCGCCCTTCGGGCGTGTAAAGATAGTCTAATCGGTCGCGGAAATGCTCTTCGACCTTACCGCGTACGACCTTCATCGTACTGTTCACCAGCCCATTCTGCTCAGTGAACGGCTCGTCCACGACCGCCAGTCCCGCCGGCAGCCAGCGTTCGGGGAACTCCCCGCCGAATATGCCGCCGGCCCTGTAACGGTCGATTTCGCCGCCGAGAATCTCTGCTGCCGTCTCCGCCCGTTTTTCGCCTGCGATTCCGCGGCTGTCCAGCTCCCGCCGCAGCGCTTCGCGGTTCGGCACGACGATAGCGCCCGTAAACGGGCTCTGATTGTTATGTATGATGATCTGGTCGATGTAGGGTGACTTGTCCACGATCGCCTCTTCCATACCTTCGGGGCTGTATTTCTCTCCGTCCGAAGCGATCAGCAGGCTTTTGAAGCGGCCCAGCACATAGAGGAAGTCGTCCTCCGAGACATACCCCATGTCTCCCGTGTGCAGCCATCCGTCGCGCACGGTCTCGGCCGAAGCCTCGGGATTCTTCCAGTAACCGGCCATTACGTTTTCACCGCGTATTACGATTTCGCCTTTTTGTCCGCGCGGCACCTCCCGGCCTGCTTCGTCCACGATTTTCAGGTCGAGCGGAATCAAGATTTTTCCCGACGAACCGAAACGGTGCCAGTGGTATTTGGGCGAATTGGTCGAAATGACGGGCGTAGCTTCCGACAGCCCGTATCCCTGAAACATCGGAATCCCGATGGCATAGAAGAACCGCTGCAGTTCCGAATCGAGCAGCGCGCCTCCGCCTACGAAGAACTGCAGGCTTCCCCCGAACGCTTCGCGCACCTTGCTGAACAGCACAGCGTCGAACAGCCTCACTGCGGGCCAGAGCAGGACGCGCCAGCCCTGCCCCCGGCCGTAACCGTCCTTATTATATAGGTAGGCCGTGTGCAGCGCCAGATTGAACAGCCGCTCCGTGAAACGGCCCTTGGCGCGGATCGAACTCTCGATGTTCTTGCGGAAATTCTTGGCCAGCGCCGGCACCGACAGCAGGAAGTGCGGGCGCACTTTGCGGATGTTCTGCGGAATGTTCTTGAGCGTCTCCATCGGCGTCGCCCCGACCTGCACCGTCGCCACCGTGGCTCCGCATGCGATCATGATGTAGAACCCCACGACGTGTGCGAAGCAGTGGTCCAGCGGCAGTATGATGAGCGTCCGGAACGACGACGGAATGTCGATGCGCGAGAGTGACTGCTCGACGTTGGCCGTGTAGTTGCGGTGCGTCAGCACGACGCCCTTGGGATCGGCCGTAGTGCCTGACGTGTAGGTGATTGTCGCGTAGTCGTCGTTCTGAATCCTCTGCCCGATGGCGAGGAATTCCTCGCGGTGCTTCGACAGGTAGTCGCGGCCCAGTCTGCGGAGCGTCCCCAGCGCGGTTTCGCCCGGCTCCAGCGGCATATGGCCGATGACGATGATATGTTCGACTTCGGGCAGTTCGGCCCGTATACGGCGGATTTTAGGCAGTTGGTATTTCGATACGAACAGCGCCTTCACTTCGGCGTGGCGCATGCGGAACAGCAGGTCGTTCGACTCTTCGAGTTTCACCGAAAGCGGCACGCTGACCGCTCCGGCGTAGAACATACCCAGCTCCGAGATGATCCATGCGTTGGACCCTTCGGCCAGTATGGCGACTTTGTCCTTGGGGCGAATCCCGATCGCGGCCAGTCCGGCCCCGGTCTCCAAGGCCAGCTCTTTGGTCTCGGCGTAGGTCGTAGGCTCGAACGCCCGGTGCTTCTTCTCCAGCAGGAATGTCTTGGCGCCGTATTTCTCCACGGAGCCTTCGAACAGGTCGATGATGGTCTTCTTCATGGTCGGGTTCGTTTAGTCCATTTTCAATACGGCGAGGAATGCCGACTGCGGCACCTCCACGTTGCCGATCTGGCGCATACGCTTCTTGCCCTTCTTCTGTTTTTCGAGCAGCTTGCGCTTGCGCGAGATGTCGCCGCCGTAACACTTGGCCGTCACGTCCTTGCGCACGGCCTTCACCGTCTCGCGGGCGATGATCTTGGCGCCGATGGCGGCCTGTATGGCGATGTCGAACTGCTGGCGCGGGATCAGCTCCTTGAGCTTCTCGCACATCTTGCGTCCGAAGTCGTATGCGTGGTCCGTATAGGTGAGCGACGAAAGCGCATCGACCGGTTCGCCGTTGAGCAGGATGTCCAGCTTGACGAGCTTCGAGGGCTGGTATCCCGTGCGGTGGTAGTCGAACGACGCATAGCCTTTCGAAATGCTCTTGAGCTTGTCGTAGAAATCGAAGACGATCTCCGAAAGGGGCATGTCGAAGTTGATCTCCACGCGGTCCTGCGTGATGAAGGTCTGGTTTTTCATCACGCCGCGCTTGTCGATGCAGAGTTTGATGACATTGCCCAGAAATTCGGACTTGGTGATGATCTGCGCGAGGATATAGGGTTCTTCGATCTTGGCGATCTTGGTCACTTCGGGCAGTCCCGAGGGGTTGTGCACCTCGACTATGTCGCCCTGCGTCGTGGTGATGCGGTACGACACGTTGGGTACGGTGGTGATGACGTCCATGTCGAATTCGCGGTACAAACGCTCCTGAATGATCTCCATGTGGAGCAGTCCGAGGAATCCGCAGCGGAATCCGAATCCCAGCGCCAGCGAACTCTCCGGCTCGAATGTCAGCGACGCGTCGTTCAGCTGGAGTTTCTCCAGCGACGCGCGCAGGTCTTCGTACTGGTCGGCTTCGACGGGATAGACGCCCGCGAAGACCATCGGCTTCACGTCTTCGAATCCGGCGATCGCTTCCCGCGCAGGGTTGGTCACCGTCGTAATCGTATCGCCGACCTTCACGTCCGACGAGGTCTTGATACCCGAGCAGATATACCCCACGTCTCCGGCCTTGATCTCGTCGCGGGGCTGCATCTTGAGTTTCAGCACGCCCACCTCGTCGGCGTCGTACTGACTGCCCGTGTTGAAGAACTTCACGTGCTCGCCTTTGCGGATCCGGCCGTTGAAGACGCGGTAATAGGCGATGATGCCGCGGAACGGGTTGAACACCGAGTCGAAGATCAGCGCCTGCAGCGGTGCGTTCTCGTCGCCCTCGGGAGCCGGAATGCGCTGTACGATCGCTTCGAGCACCTCCTCGACGCCCAGCCCCGTCTTGCCTGATGCCAGCAGGATGTCCTCGTCCTTGCAGCCGATCAGGTCGATCACCTGATCCTTCACCTCGTCGATCATGGCCGAGTCCATGTCGATCTTGTTCAGTACGGGGATGATTTCGAGGTCGTGCCCCACGGCCAGATAGAGGTTCGATATGGTCTGCGCCTGAATGCCCTGCGTGGCGTCCACCACCAGCAGTGCACCTTCGCACGAGGCGATGGCGCGCGAAACTTCGTACGAGAAGTCCACGTGTCCCGGAGTGTCGATCAGATTGAGCGTATACTGCTGTCCGTCGCGGGCCTTGTATTCCATCTGGATCGCGTGGCTTTTGATCGTGATGCCCTTTTCGCGTTCGAGGTCCATATCGTCGAGCACCTGCGCCTGCATTTCGCGCTGGTTCAGGGTGTTGGTTTTTTCCAACAGACGGTCCGCCAATGTGCTCTTTCCGTGGTCGATGTGGGCTATGATGCAAAAATTGCGTATGTTTTTCATATACTTATGTAAAAATATGCGCAAATATACGAATTATTTTGAATTTCCGGGAAGCGCCCGCACTGCCCGGCCGGAAAATCGTGCGGACCGGATTTTTCCTCTCTTTTACGGAAAACAGGATGCGCTCGGAGAAGTCCGGAAATAATTTTAGTTTTGTTTCCCGGCTTTCGCTGTCTCTGGCTCTACCCCGGATAGCTTCGTCTCAAATAGGGTGCGTCTCTGATATTGTTGCAGGAACGGACTTTTGCCGGATATCTCCTGACTTTTGCTATCTTTGCGGCCGCAAACATCGTTTCCGCATGAATACCGTATCGAAATACCTCTCGCTGGTTAAGTTCGCCCATACGATCTTCGCCATGCCTTTCGCCGCTGTGGGCTTCGTCTATGCTTTTGCGACGCTGCCCGCCGGGGCGCACGACGCGGCGTGGTGGCTCACACGCGCGGTGCAGATCCTGCTCTGCATGGTCTTCGCCCGCAATACCGCCATGGGCTTCAACCGCTGGGCAGACCGTCACATCGACGCCGAAAATCCCCGCACCGCAGGCCGCGAAATCCCCGCGGGCGTGATTCCGGCCCGGCATGCGCTTCGGTTCGTGGCAATCAATGCCCTGCTGTTCATCGTCACTGCTTCGACGATCAACCTGCTGACGGCCCTGCTGTCGCCCGTGGCGCTGTTCATCATTCTGGTTTACAGCTACTGCAAACGCTTTACCGCGCTGGCCCATCTGGTGCTGGGCCTTTCGCTCGGCATCGCGCCCGTCGGAGCCTATATCGCCGTCACGGGGCGTATCACCCTCGAACCCTGCATTCTCTCGCTGCTGGTGATGACGTGGTGCGGCGGGTTCGACATCATCTACGCCCTGCAGGACGCCGCCTTCGACCGCGAAAGGGGCCTGCACTCCATTCCTGCGCGCTTCTCGGCCCGCACGGCGCTCGCGCTGAGCTGCGGCCTGCACGTCCTAAGCGTCGCCGCCCTGCTGTGGTTCCTCTCCTATTGTCCCGGTTCGGCGTGGCTATGGATCGGAGCCGGAATTTTCACGGGTCTGCTGGTACTCGAACACCTGCTCGTGACGCCCTCGCGCCAGCGCAATATCGGCATCGCTTTCGGTACGCTCAACGGCCTTGCGAGCCTTACGCTGGCCGCCGGAATAATCGCGGATTTGCTCAAATAAACCAAATAGCTTATATTTGCACTTCAATCAGGTTAAAAGTTAGGATAAAATGCTAAGCAGACAAATCGCACAAAAGCTTCGGGGCTACGAAACCCCTTTCTATCTCTATGATACGGCGTTGTTGCGCCAGACCCTCGAAAGCGTCGTTTACGAGTCCAAAAAGTACGGCTACAAGGTGCATTATGCCATCAAAGCCAACTATGACGATCATCTGCTGGCTATTATCCGTGAATACGGACTGGGTATCGACTGCGCCAGCGGCAACGAGCTGCGCAAGGCCATCGAAGCCGGGTTCGACCCCAAGGGCATCGTTTACGCCGGCGTCGGCAAACGCGACAAGGAGCTTCGCTACGCCATCGGACAGGAGATCATGGCGATCAACTGCGAGTCGATCGAGGAGCTGGAGCTCGTGGACCGGCTTGCGGGCGAGGCCGGCAAGAAGACCGACGTGGCGCTGCGCATCAATCCCGACATCGACCCCAAGACCAATCACTGCATCGATACCGGTCAGGCCGACAGTAAGTTCGGAATTTCATATGAAGAGGTACTTGAACATGCCAAAGAGATCAAATCGCTCAAAAACATCCAGATCATAGGTATCCACCTGCACATCGGTTCGCAGATCCGCGAACTGCATGTGTTCGAGAATATGTGCAATAAGGTGAACGTCATCGTCGAGAACCTCGAAAAGCTGGGCTTCTCGTTCCGTTTCGTCGATGTCGGCGGCGGTTTGGGTGTCAATTACGACGTGCCCGAGAACGAGCCTATTCCCAACTTCGCGTCGCTCTTCTCGATCGTGCACAACCACCTCGCCGTCGGCGACCGCGAAGTGCATTTCGAGTTCGGCCGTTCGATCGTCGCCGAGTGCGGCGAGCTGATTACGACGGTGCTTTTCAACAAGACCACCGCCACGGGCCGCAAGCTGGTGATCGTCGATGCCAGCATGACCGAGCTGATCCGCCCGGCGCTCTACGGTTCGTACCACAACATCGAAAACATCACGTCGGAAGACGAAGCGCGCGATAAATACACCATCGTCGGCACGGCCTGCGAATCGACCGACGTATTCGACGAAAACGTCACCCTCCGCAAGACGCGCCGCGGTGACCTGCTGACTCTCAAGTCGGCCGGGGCCTATGGTATGTCGATGGCGTCGCGTTACAATCTCCACGACCTTCCGGGCGCGGTTTACAGCGATGAAATTCAATAATCGGATTTTTTCCGTATAATTGAACCGTTGAAAGAACATCCCTCCCGAAGTCTCCTTTCGAAAGGGAGACTCGGGGGAATTACCGGCACGAAGCGGCATTTCGGATGCCGCAATGTGAATTCGGCGGATTATAAAATTGTTTCAGACCCGATTCAAACAGAGGCGCTAACCGCCGAATTCGTATTATGTGGCTGACTCTCGCATTCACTTCCGCCGCGTTGCTGGGCTTTTACGATGCGGCCAAGAAGAAATCCCTTACGGGAAATGCAGTACTTCCGGTGCTGTTGCTCAATACCCTCTTCTCGGCGCTTTTCCTGCTGCCGATGATCGTCTCGGCTGAATGTGGTTTCGGGTGGTTCGACGGCACGATACTGGCCGCTTCGCCCGGTACGCTTCAGGCGCACGGACTGGTGCTGCTCAAATCTGCCATCGTCCTCACTTCGTGGATTTTCGGCTATTTCGCCATGAAGCACCTGCCGATCACGATCGTCGGCCCTATAAACGCCACACGACCCGTCATGGTGCTTATCGGCGCCATGCTTATTTTCGGCGAACGGCTTAACGCCTGCCAGTGGACCGGCGTTGTGCTGACTCTTCTCTCGCTCTTCCTGCTGAGCCGTTCGAGCCGCCGCGAAGGGGTCGATTTTCGTCACAACATTTGGATTCTCTGTATCGCGGTGGCGGCTCTGGCCGCCGTCGTAAGCGGGCTGTACGACAAGTATATCATGGCGCGCCTCGATCCGGTTTTTGTGCAGGGCTGGTGCAACCTCTACCTGTTCGGCCTGATGTCGGTCGTCGTCAGCATCCTCTGGTGGCCGCGCCGCCGCACGACCACTCCGTTTCACTGGACTTGGGCCATTCCGCTGATCTCGTTTTTCCTCGTACTGGCTGACTTCGCCTATTTCTACGCCCTGCATCAACCCGACGCCATGGTCTCCGTCGTGTCGATGGTCCGCCGCAGTTCGGTCGTGGTTTCGTTCATGTGCGGTGCCGTGCTGTTCCGCGAGCACAATCTCCGCTCCAAAGCTTTCGATCTGGCTTTTATCCTCGTCGGCATGTTCTTCCTCTGGTTGGGGTCGAGGTAATCGGCGGCGGCGCCGGAATACGGAATCTTTTTGAATCGGGACAGCCGGTCTCAGGGCTGGACTGATGATACGGATGCCCGGCATTTGCGGCCGCTCCAAAAACGGCAGTCCTGCCTTCGCTGTCCGGAGTTTGGTTCCTGATGCAGAATAAAAAGACAGCCTTTTTTGGGCTGTCTTTTTCAATATGGGCTTGTCGGCCCCGGTCATATCAGCTGCTCCAGCCGGCTGACCGTCTTTGCGATTTCGGCATCCTCCGGCGTGTAATCCTTCAGCGCTCCTGCCAGATATTGTTCGTAGGCGTAGAGGTCGATCACGCCGTTGCCCGAAAGGTTGAACAGAATCGTCTTGGGTGTTCCTTCCTCTTTGGCCTGCAGCGCTTCGCGGATGGCTGCGGCGATGGCGTGCGTCGATTCCGGCGCCGGGATGATACCCTCGGTCTTGGCGAAAAGAATACCCGCGGCGAGAGTTTCGGTCTGCGGCAGCGACCGTGCTTCGACCAGTCCGTCTTTGAGCAGTTGGCTGACGATCGACCCCGCGCCGTGGTAACGCAGGCCGCCTGCATGGATGTCCGACGGCTGGAAATCGTGCCCCAGCGTATACATCGGCAGCAGAGGCGTGAATCCCGCCACGTCGCCGAAGTCGTACTGGAAACTGCCGCGCGTGAGCTTCGGACAACTCGACGGCTCGACCGCCACGATCCGGATATTCTTGCCCTCCGTGAGGTTCTTGCGCAGGAACGGAAATCCCAGTCCCGCGAAGTTGCTGCCGCCGCCGAAGCATCCGATCACCACGTCCGGCTCGGCGTCGGCCATCTCCATCTGCACCACGGCTTCCTGTCCGATCACGGTCTGATGCAGGATGACGTGGTTCAGCACGCTTCCCAGACAGTACCGCGTATCTTCGGGGTGTTGCAGCGCCACTTCGATCGCCTCCGAAATGGCCAGTCCGAGGCTTCCCGAACAGTTCGGGTCGCGTTCCAGCGCCGCACGGCCCGATGCCGTGAGCGTGCTGGGCGATGCGATGCACTCCGCACCCCAAGTGTTCATCATCAGACGGCGGTAAGGTTTCTGGTCGTAGCTGACCTTGACCATGTAAACCTGCAGGTCTATGCCGAAGTGCTTGGCCGCGAATGCGATCGCTGCACCCCACTGCCCCGCGCCCGTCTCGGTAGTCAGGCGGCGGATGCCCTGCTTGTAGTTGTAGTAGGCCTGCGGCACGGCGGTATTGGGTTTGTGCGACCCGGCCGGCGAGACGCTCTCATTCTTGAAGTAGATTTTCGCGGGCGTGCCGAGCGCTTTTTCCAGTCCTGTCGCCCGCACGAGCGGTGTGGGCCTCCATATCTTGTAAATCTCCTGCACCTCTTCGGGAATGTCGATAAACCGTTCCGTAGACATCTCCTGATCGATCAGCTCCTCGGCGAAAATGGCGCTCATCTGCTCTTTGGTGACGGGCTGCTTGGTCGCGGGGTGCAGCGGCGGCAGCGGTTTGTTGGGCATGTCGGCCACGATGTTGTACCATTG
>JAJPZH010000194.1 GCA_021204515.1 Alistipes sp.
CGTTTTGCAGCAGGGGCAGGAAGTTCTCCCACTCCTTGACGGCGGTGTCCTGAAACTCGTCGATCATGAAGTGTTCGAAGCGGTTGCCGACCTTCTCGTAGATGAACGGCGCGTCGTTGTGGCCGATGAATTCCGAGAGGATGTATTTGGTCTCCGAGAGGAGCATCATGTTCTGCTCGTCGCACAACTGCTGCACCTTGGCGTAGAGGTCCGACAGCAGCGCGAAGCTGCGGTAGTTCTCGCGCAGCAGGTCGCAGGTGTTCCATGAGCGGACGTTGGCGTCGTACAGATCGCACATTTCGCGCAGCAGGGGTTGCAGCCGGGCGGCGAGCGGCGCGGCGGGCGATCCCTTGGGCGCCCAGCCTTCGGTCGTCAGGCTCATTTTGCCGACCGTGGCGGTGTAGGGTTTCAGCTCTCCGGCCGCGACCGTGAGGAAATAGTGGGCGAAACTGCGGCTCTTGCCCGTGAAGTCCGCCGGGCCGACGCCCGCATCGGCCATGATCCGCACGGCTTGGGCCGCCGCATCCTGCATCTGCTTCTTGGTCGCCGCGGCGCGCGCCGTCGCTTCGCCGACGATGCGGCCCAGCTCCTCGCGCGAGCGGGCGAGGGAAAGGGCCTCCTTGTTCTTCTCCTTGAACAGTTCGCCGCCGAGCGTCAGGATGCCGTCGCGGACGTCCCACTTCTTGCCCTCGTCGATGCGCTCCTGCACGAAGTCCGTGAGCCAGCGCTGCAGGTCGCGGTCGGTGGTTATCTGCTCGATGAGCGTGTCGGCGCTCTTGGTCAGCACCGAGGCGGTCTCGATCTCGACGTTGTAATTGAGGTCGATGCCCAGCTCCTTGATGAAGGCGCGCAGGATGCGCTGGAAAAAGGTGTCGATGGTCAGCACTGTGAAGCGCGAGTAGTCGTGCAGGATTTTCGAACGCACCTCCGCGGCCCGCCTGCGCACCGTGGCGGCGTCCATGTCCAATTCGCGGCAGAGGTTTTCGAGGTAGGAGCTTTCGCCGCCCGAAGCCAGCAGGTGTATCTCCTTGAGGATGCGCGACTTCATCTCCTCGGTGGCCTTGTTGGTGAAGGTCACGGCGAGGATGTGGCGGTAGATGGAGGGCTGTTCGACCACGTCGCGCACGTATTTGTATGCCAACTGGTAGGTCTTGCCCGATCCGGCGCTCGCGTTCAGAATTTTCGCTCTCACTGTCCGAAATGTCGTTTTAGGTAGTAAAAGTACAAAACAAATCCCGAACGGCAAACCGGGGTTTGCAATAATTTCGTAAATTAGCGACGTATTAAAACCGAAAAGTATGAAGAAGATGATTCTGAGCGCGGTGATGCTGGTTTTGGCCGCATCGGGTTATGCGCAGGAAACGGGCGCTGCGGGCGCCGGAGAGCGCAACGAGTGGCTGCCCACCTTCGAGGCGGTTGCGGTCGATGCCGATCTGGACGTCAAATTCGTCCGGGTTCCCGACACCGAGGCCCCGAAAATCGTATACGACACCAAAGGCTCCTATACCACCAAGTTCCGCGCCGAGGTCAAGGACAAGACCCTGCGCATCAGCGAGAAGCCCGATTCGCGCCGTCCCGAACGCACCGAGGTGACGGTCTATTACAACGCGCTGCGGGCCGTTTCGCTGTCAGGTGCGGCCGCGACGTTCGAGGGAACGCTCGACGCCGCGGTGCTCGACGTGACGGTCAACCGCAAGGCTTCGCTGACGGCGAAGCTGGAGGTCAAGGACCTCAAGATGGAGCAGACGGGGTACAGCAACTCGACGCTTTCGGGGTCGGTGCGTTACCTGACGCTGTATGTATCGACGGGGAAGGTCGCGGCATCGGAGCTGGAAGTGATGTCGGCCGAGGTCAATGCCCAGAGCAAGGCCGAGGTGTCGTTGTGGATCACCGACCGTTTCGTGGGCAAGACGACGACCAATGCGCGGATCAGCTACAAGGGCGATCCTAAGATCGTACGCGGCGGCGCGAAGTTCATGGGCGGCGAAATCAACCGCGTGGAGTAGCGGATGAAGGGTTTTCGCATATCGGCCCGCCGCAGGAGCGCTCCGGCGGCGGGGCCTGCCGGCTTCTCCGGGCGGGGTGGAACGGGTATTCCTGCGGCGGAGGGCGGAGCTGTCTGGCTTTGCCGGTGTAACCGGCGCATCTGCCGGGATACGGAGACGATTCGGCGGGGGCCGGTGGGGATGCCATTGTTTTACGGGACTGAAAACACTGTAGGGCGGCTATGAAAGGATTTCTGGAAGAGGTTGCCGGGGACCTGTATGCCCGATACGGCGAGGGACTGTCCGAGCGGGCCGTGCTCTTTCCGTCGCGGCGTGCGCGGCTCTTTTTCGTCGATGCCCTGACGCGCATCGCCGGGCGGCCCATGTGGCAGCCCGAATGGGTGACCGTCGACGACCTGATGAGCGAAATATCGGGCCTGCATGCGGGCGACCGCGTGCGGCTCATCACCGAACTCTATAAAGTCTATTCGGAATTCCACACCGAGCCGTTCGACAAGTTCTATTTCTGGGGCGACATGCTCCTCACGGACTTCGACACGATCGACAAGTACCGGATCGACGCGCAGATGCTCTTCCGCAACATCTCCGAAATCAAGGAGATCGAAGCCGACATCTCCTACCTGACGCCCGCTCAGCTGCAGATTCTGTCGTTCTGGTCTTCGCTGGGCGAGGAGGCCGATCTTTCGGAGGAGAAACGCCGCTTTCTGGCGATCTGGAAGACGCTCGGCCCCGTTTACCGCAAATTCCGCCGGCGGCTCGCCTCGCTCGGCATCGCCTACAACGGCATGGTCCAGCGGGCCGCCGCCGACCGCATCGCCGAAGGCGCGTTCGCCTTCGCGGAGCCGCGGCAGTATGTCGTGGCGGGGTTCAACGCCCTGTCGGAGTGCGAAAAGCAGCTCTTCAAATTCCTTGCTGTTGCCGCCGAAACCGATTTCTACTGGGATTACGACGCTTATTATAAGGACACCCCCGAACAGGAGGCCGGAATGTTCGTGCGCTCGAACGTCGCGCTGTTTCCGCCCCGGACCGAATTCGCGCACGACAACATGCGGGGCGAAAAGGAGGTCGTCTCCGTGGCCGCCGTATCGAACGCCGTGCAGTGCAAATACGCCGCGGCGATTCTCGCGGACCTCGCGCGCCGCCGCGCACAGGAGGACCCCGAAGTCGCCGCGGGGCGGAAGCCCGCGCTGGGCAAGGAGACCGCCGTGGTGCTGACCGACGAAAACCTGCTGTTGCCGCTGTTGTACGCCCTGCCCGCCGATATAGGCCGCGTGAACGTCACGATGGGTTTTCCCCTGCGGCAGAGCCTTGCCTACACCTTCGTCGAACGCCTTGTGGAGCTGCAGAACCACCGCCGCAAAAAGGGCGGCGGCTGGACCTTCTACCATGCCGACGTGGCGGGTATTCTGGCGCATCCCTATGTCGCCGAGTGCGACGCCGCGCTGACCCGCACGATGCACGAGGAGATCGTCCGCGACCGGCGGATTTCGGTCGATGCCGCATGGCTGGGCCGCAACGAACTGCTGAAACGGATCTTTTCGCCCGCGGCGGAGTGGCGCGAGCTGTCCGATTACATGCTGGGCGTGATCGCCGCCGTGGCGCGCCAGCCCTACGAGGGCGACGACGCCAGACAGCGGGTCGAATTTCTGGCCGTCATCGCCGAGCAGGTGACCAAGCTGCGCAACTCGCTCGACGAATGCGACATCGAGCTTGCGACCGAGGTGTATACCTCGCTGCTGCGCCGCCATTTGCAGACGCTGCGCATCCCCTTCGAGGGCGAACCGCTGGAGGGGATTCAGATCATGGGTATTCTGGAGACCCGCAACGTCGATTTCGAGAACGTCATCCTTCTCTCGATGAACGACGACAATTTTCCGGGCAACCACGTCGCGCAGTCGTCGTTCATTCCCTATAACCTGCGTGCGGCCTACGAACTGCCCACGCCCGAACATCACGAAGGGGTCTATGCCTACTATTTCTACCGTCTGATCCAGCGCGCGAAGAGCGTGCATATGCTCTACTGTTCGCATGCCGACGATAAATCGACGGGCGAGCCGAGCCGCTATATCTACCAGCTGGATTACGAAAGCGGCTTCGACGTGCGCAAGATCGAGGTGGGGGTGGACGTGAACCTCGCCGAGACGGCTCCGATCGAGGTGGCGAAGGACGGGGAGGTGATGCGGCGGCTGGAACGCTTCGTCGATGCCGAAAGTCCCGCCGCGCTCTCGCCGACGGCGTTTTTTCGCTACGTGGCCTGCCCGCTGCGTTTTTACTTCCACTCCGTCGCCCGGCTCGAAGCCGACGACGAGATTTCGGAGGAGGTCGATGCGCCGATGTTCGGCACGATCCTCCACGCCGCCGTGCAGACGCTCTACGCCCGGATCGTGGGCGAGGAGCATCCCGGCGAAACCCTCCGGGCGATGATCCGTTCGGGCGAGGTCGCCGCGGCGGTCGAGCGGGCGATCAACGAAAATTATTTGCAGGACGAACGCGCTTCGGCCGAAGATTATACGGGCAACCTGCTGCTGGTGAAGGATATCGTCACGCGCTACCTGCGTGGCGGGGTGATGCCTTACGATGCGGCGCACGATGCGTTCGCCGTGTCGGGACTGGAGGAGCGGGTGGCTTATTCCTTCCCGTTCCGTGCCGGGGAGCGCGAGCTGGAGATGAAGTTCGGGGGTATCGCCGACCGCATCGACACGCTCGGCGACGGCGCGCTGCGGGTCGTGGACTACAAGACCGGGGCGCCGCATCTGGAGTTCGACGGCGTAGAGAGCCTTTTCACCGGAACCGGCAAACAGCGGCTGTCCAATATCCTGCAGACATTGCTTTACTCGATGATTCTGCACCATACGCGGGGCCGCGACGCCGAACCCGCGCTCTACTACGTCCGCAGCATGAACCGCCCCGACTATTCGCCGCAGCTGGACGACAAGCAGCTGGGCGTGCGGGGGGCGCGCTACACGCTCTACCGCGAGCGGTTCGAGGAACTGCTGCGCGCGCAGCTGGCCGAAATGTACGACCCTGCGGTGCCGTTCCGCCAGTGCGAGGACGCCGATACGTGCAAGTTCTGCGATTTCCGGATAATCTGCAAAAGGGGCTGAGACGGCTCAGAGTTTCACCCTGAAATACGACGCTCCGCTGCGGCGGGCCGCTTCGAGACCGATCTCGGAATCCTCGAAAATCAGGGTCTCGCGCGGCGTGCAGCCCTCGCGGCGCATGGCTTCCAGAAAACAGTCCGGGGCGGGTTTGCTGCGCGCGACGTCGGCGCCCGAAAGGATGCCGTCCACCGCGTTTTCCTCCGGCAGTCTCTCTTCTTTGCGTGACGTGTCTTCGTCCGGCGTTTCGAGACGTCGGACGGCTTGCGGTCCGGCGATTCCCAGATGCCGCATGGCGTTGTCGATATTGGCGCGGCTGCCCGTCGAGACGATCCATACGCGGCCGCCCTGCGCACGGAACTGCCGGCAGAAATCCCACAGCGGCCGGTTGAGCCGCACGGTGTCGAAAAACGTGGGGTAGAGCGCGATCTTGCGCAGCCGCAGCCGTTCGCGTTCGGCCGGGTCGGCGATGCCGATCCGGGTCAGGAACTCGTCGCAGCGCATGCCGAAATAGCGGGTCGCATACTCCTCTTCGGTGAGCGTATAACCCGCTTCGCGCAGCGTGGCGACATAGGCGAGCGTGTTGGCCCGCCGGGTGTCGGCCAGCGTACCGTCGAAATCCAGAAGGATCAGTTTTATTTCGGAGCCGGGGTGTGTCATGTCGTGGCGGAAAATAGGGAACGCCGCAGAAGGCGCGGTTTTTTGAGTTTCGGTTGTTAATCGAACGACTGCATGCCCGACTGGGCGATGCGCATCAGACGCTGGTATTCGGTGGGCGAAAGCTCCATGAAGAAGTAGTGGATCGGGTCCACGCGCATACCGTTGTAGCGGACTTCGTAATGGAGGTGGGGCGCCAGCGAAAGGCCCGTGTCGCCCGACAAGGCGATGATGTCGCCGCGGCGCACCTGCTGGCCCCTGCGGACATTGATCTTCGAGAGGTGGTTGTACGAGGTTTCATAGCCGTTGCCGTGGTCGATGACGACGGTCTGGCCCGACGTCGAGTTGCGCTGGGCCACTTCGCGCACCGTTCCGTCGGCCGTGGCGAAGACGCGCGACCCTTCGGGTATGGTATAGTCCACGCCCTGATGCGATTGCAGTGTCTTGTAGAAGGGGTGGATGCGCATGCCGTACGAGGCCGTGAGCAGCGTCAGCTGTTTGTTGATCACGGGCTGAATGGACGGGATGTTGTCGCAGCGGCTGCCGGCCGAGTCGATGCGCGCCTGCAGGTCGAGGTAGGTGGCGTTCAGCTCGTCGAGCCGTGTCTCCATTTCCGCCACGCGCTCGCGCAGTTCGCGTTTGAGCCGGCGCGACGAACGGTTGAAGATGTTTTCGTAGGTGGCGGCCTGCTTGCGCTCGTACTCCGAATCGAAGTCGTAGGGGTCCGACTCGAAGAGTATGCGGAAGACGTTGCGGTCGCGCTCCGAGAGGTTCTGCATCACCGTCGTCAGCGTGTCGTATCGCTGGACGAGGGCCGTGTATTCGCGGCGCAGGCGGTCGGTCGAGTGCTTGAGCTCGTACTCGACGGGCGTATCGAAGAACACCGAGAAGCCGATGTAGTAGAGCACGGCGACGCCCGCCCATACGAAGAAATGGATCGTGGCGCGTATGATGTTCTGTTTGCGGCGCTTACGCTTGCGAAGCCGTATCAGGTCCTTTTTCCCGGCCATACGTTACATTTCGAAATTGGTTTCACGCATCCGCGCCATCAGGTCGTCGTACTCGGCAGCGGTCATGTCGCGGTTGAAATAATTGACCGGATTCACGGGCGTACCCTTGTGAATCACTTCGTAGTGGAGGTGGGGGCCGGTCGAACGGCCCGTGTTGCCCGTTTCGGCGATCACCTGACCGCGGGTCACGCGTTCGCCCGGTTTGACCAACACCTTGCTCAGGTGGGCGTAGCGGGTCTTGTAGCCGAAGCCGTGGTTTACGAGTACCTGATAGCCGTAGCCGCCATTGTAGCCGCTGCCGACGGCCAGTTCCACCACGCCGTCGCCGGTGGCGTATACCGGCGTACCCCGGTCGCAGCCGAAATCGACGCCCGTGTGGGCCTGCACGCGGTGGAGAACGGGGTGGTAGCGCCGCGGCGAGAATGCGCCGATGTGGTTGTTGTGCAGCGCCGAACGGTCGATGGGCCAGATGGCCGGAATCGCCGCCGACATCTTCTCCTTGTCCTGCGAGAAGGCCTGCAGTTCGTCGAACGACACCGATTCGAGGTAGAGCGTGCGGGCCAGCGCGTCGAGCTGACGCCACGTGCCGACCATCAGCGCGGCGTATTTGGTGTCGGGGTAGGGCTGCCAGACGCCTTCGATCGACATCGTGTCGGTCGAGAAGAGCGAACGGTAGACGTAGTTGTCGCGGTGACGTATTTCGTCCACGTGGCGCTGCGCCGTGCGGATGCGGTCCTGCAGAATCCGGTATTTGATTACCAGATCGCGGTTCTCGCGGATGATGCGGTACATCTTCGGGGTATAGAAGAAGTAGGAGAAGAGTACGTTGGCGATCGAGACGAGAATAAAACCGATGAGTATCTTGCGGATCAGGCGGTAGGTGCGCAGGCGGAACGGGGCGGTGACCACGTCGCGCGTCAGCGTCTGCGCTTCATGTGTCAGCGTCTGTGTATCGAATCTCTGCCCTTTTTGCCCCATCGCGGAAAAAACTCCTGTTAATAGGATGCAAATTTAACTTTAATTGTGTAATTTTGCAACCCGAAATCACAAACGAAGGAATCGGATAAAATCTTATATATGGAATCGAATAAAATTCGCCGCGCCTTTCTCGACTTCTTCGAGAGCAAGGGCCATGTGATCGTGCCTTCGGCGCCGATGGTCGTGAAGGGCGACCCCACGCTGATGTTCACCAACGCGGGCATGAACCAGTTCAAGGACATCTTTCTGGGCAACGCGCCCCGCAAATATCCGCGTGCGGCCGATACCCAGAAGTGTCTGCGCGTATCGGGCAAGCACAACGATCTCGAAGAGGTAGGCCACGACACCTATCACCACACGATGTTCGAGATGCTGGGCAACTGGTCTTACGGCGACTACTTCAAGAAGGAGGCGATCGAGTGGGCGTGGGAGCTGCTGGGCGGCGTCTACAAACTGCCGGCCGACCGCATGTACGCCACGGTTTTCGAAGGCTCGGAGGAGGACGGCGTGCCCTTCGATCAGGAGGCTTACGACTACTGGAAGCAATTCCTGCCCGAAGACCACATCATCCGCGGCAACAAGCACGACAACTTCTGGGAGATGGGCGAGACGGGTCCCTGCGGTCCCTGCTCGGAGATTCATTTCGACCTGCGCGACGAGGCGGAGATCGCCGCCAAGCCGGGCCGCGAGATGGTCAATGCGGGCCATCCGCAGGTGATCGAGATCTGGAACCTCGTCTTCATGCAGTTCAACCGCAAGGCCAACGGCTCGCTGGAGCCGCTGCCGGCCCGCAACGTCGATACGGGCATGGGCTTCGAGCGTCTGTGCATGATTCTGCAGGGCAAGAAGTCCAATTACGACACCGACGTTTTCCAGCCTACGATCCAGCGCATTTCGCAGCTGTCGGGCAAGGTTTACGGCGCCGACGCCAAGTGCGACGTGGCGATGCGCGTCATCGCCGACCACCTGCGCGCCATCGCCTTTTCGATCGCCGACGGCCAGCTGCCGTCGAACGTCAAGGCCGGTTACGTCATCCGCCGCATCCTGCGCCGCGCCGTGCGTTACGGCTATACCTACTTAGGTTTCACGGAGCCGACGATCTGCAAGCTCGTTCCCGGACTGGTGGAGCAGATGGGCGGCCAGTTCCCCGAACTGAAGGCCCAGCAGTCGCTGATCGAAAAGGTGATCGAGGAGGAGGAG
>JAJPZH010000223.1 GCA_021204515.1 Alistipes sp.
ACGCAGGGACGAGCACGACAGGAGCGGGCGCGGCTGGACCGGGGGCCGACAAAACGGCGCAAGACTCCGATGCCGGACGAAAGGCGGCGCAGGATGACAACACAGGACCGGGCACGACAGAACCGGGCGCGGCGGCGCAGCACACCCGGCGGATGAAGCGCGGCGAAGTCCGGCCCGGAAGCGCATGGGCGCTGGTGACGGGAGCCGGATCGGGCATCGGACGCTGTTACGCCCTGCAACTGGCTGCGCTGGGCTACCGGCTGGTGATCGTCGGCAACAACCCCGCGCCGCTCGAAGCCGTGGCCGAAGAGATTCGAAGCACGGCCGCCGGAAGGCCCTCTGCCGGCGGAAAAATACGCGCCGCGGCGCAACCGAACACCGGGGATATGAACGCCGGGGATGCGGCCGCCGAAGATACAGCCGCCGAAGATGCGGCTGCCGGGGAGGGCACCCTCCGCAGAACGGCCGGGAGCGGCGGCGAAACGACGACCGGCACCCCAGCCAAAACCACCAAAAACCACACCGCCCGTCCCGAAGTCCGGGTCATACCGACAGACCTCGCACGGGTCGGGGCGGCACAGGAGTTGTACGACCGGATCGCGGCCGAGGGAATCGGGATCGACGTGGTGATAAACAACGCGGGCATCTTCTCGTTCTGCGACATCCTGACGACGCCCGCCGAGCGGATCGAACGGATCGTCCTGCTGCACGACCTGACCGTCTCGCAGCTATGCCGTCTCTACGCCGCCGACATGGTGCGCCGCGGAGTGCGGGGACATATCCTCAACATGTCCTCCTACTCGCTGTGGATGCCGTTTCCGGGGCTGGCTCTGTACAGCGCATCGAAGGCATACATGCGGTCGTTCTCGGTGGCTTTCGCCAAAGAGGTGCGCGACCGCGGCATCCGTGTCACGGCCGTCTGTCCGGCAGGCGTGGCGACCGATCTCTACGGGCTGACGCCCCGCTGGCAGCGCATCGGCAAACGGCTCGGCGTGCTCATCACGCCCGACAGTTGCGCCCGGCGCGGACTGCGGGCCTTGTGGCGGGGCCGCCGCTGCATCGTGCCCGACTGGTGGAACCGGGCGTGGATTCCCCTCTGCAAGGTGCTGCCGATGTGGGTGCTGCGACCGATACGCAGGTTCACGATGAAATTCCAGAAATAAAACAGTCCGCAGCGGCAAGCGGAGCGGCAGCCGCAGCGGCAGGCGAAAACAAGACATCACAACAAGACTATGAAGGATATCAAAAACGTAATTTTCGACCTCGGGGGCGTCCTCGTGGACCTCGACATCGAGCGCTGCATCGCAGCGTTCCGCGAACTGGGCATGCCCCGGGTCGCCGACTTGATAAACCCCTACTACCCTGCCGAGATGATCGGCCGGCTGGAGCGGGGCGACATCTCGTTCCACGAAGCCTGCGACGAGATGCGGCGGCTGGACGGACGGCCCGAAGCGACCGACGCCGAAATCGCGGCGGCGTACAGCGCATTTCTAGTGGGGATTCCGGTCGCAAAACTGCGGCAGATCATGCGTCTGCGCGAAGCGGGCGTCCGCACCTACGTGCTTTCGAACAACAACCCGGCGGCGATGGTCGGCATCCGCGGCGCATTTACGGCCGACGGACACACGATGGACGACTATTTCGACAAGATATACCTTTCGTACGAACTGCACGAACTGAAACCTTCGGAGGCGATCTTCCGCAAGGCGATCGCCGACAGCGGCGTGCTGCCCGCCGAAACGCTCTTCATCGACGACGGGCAGAAGAACGTGGACGCCGCGCAGGCGCTGGGATTCGCCGTCTACATGCCCGCACCGGGCGAGGACTTCGGCCATCTCTTCGAGGAGATAACGCGCTGAGGAAAGGAACGCCGGGGCCGCAGGGGCCACAGGGGCCGCACTACGACTTCAAACAGAACAACCATGAAGAAATGGATTAAAATCACGCTGATCGCCGCGGCCGTCGCTGCCGTGCTGATCGTCGCAGCCGCGATCGCCGTTTCGCCCGTAGCCAAGAACTACATCGAGAAACACGACCGCGAACTGCTCGGCCGCTCGATCCGCATGGAACGGCTGCGGATGAACATCTTCACCGGACGCCTGCGCATCGAAGGACTCCGCATCGGCGGAAGCAAAGATTCGACGACGTTTTTCCGGCTGGACAGCTTCGAGATGCGCATGCGGCTGTGGCCGCTGCTGGGCAACCGCGTGCTGGTGAAGAAAATCTCGTTCGCAGGTCCCGACGTGAAGATCTACCAGCGGGGCAACGCTTTCAGTTTCGACGACATCACAGCCCGCTTCGCGGGCGACACGACGGCCGCCGCCGAAGCGCCCGAAAAGCCCTCCAAACCGTGGGAAATAGGGATTTACGACATCTCGATCCGCAACGGCAGGGTGTTCTACAAAGACCTCGCGCTCGATGCCGCATGGGGCATGAACGACATAAACCTGCACATTCCGGGCGTCTACTTCTCGGGCGAGAAGACCGACGTGGGGGCCGTGCTCAACTTCGCCGAGGGCGGTTCGCTCTCGACCGACGTGGGGTACAACATCGAGACCTCGGAATTCGACATCGGCATCCGGCTGCAGGACTTCACGCTGGCCGGCACGCTGCCCTACTTCCGGCAGTCGCTCGACGTGTCGGCCGTGGACGGCCGCCTGTCGGCCGACATCCGCCTGCGCGGCAATACGGAACACCTGCTTTCGCTCACGACCGAGGGCACGGCTTCGCTGGCGGGCTTCGCCCTGCGCGACCGGCAGCAGCGGCCCGTGGCGGGCGTCGATACGCTGGGCGTGAAACTCGCCGAGGGCGATCTGGGCAGCATGCGTTTCGTCTTCGACCGCATCTACGTTTCGGGACTCTCGGCGCTGTTCGAAATGACGCCCGAAGGCAACAGTCTCGCCGCCCTGATGAAATCCCCGGCGGCAGAAGCCGCTTCGCCGACCGCCGTTTCCGCTTCTGCGGCAGCGAATCCCGCTCCGGAAGCAGCCCCTGCCCCGGCGGCTGAAATCACGACGTCCGCCGTTCCTGCCCCGACTGCTGCGAATCCCGCCCCGGCGACAGGCTCAGCCCCGGCGGCAGCAAACACGGCGTCCGACGCCGCGGAAAGCACGACGCCGAGTCCGACGCTCCGGATCGCCGACCTCGAAATCACGAACGGCCGCGTGACGATGCGCGACCTGACGATGCACCGCCCGTTCGAATACACCGTATCGGATATTCGCATGCGCAGCCGCGACTTCGACCCCTCGAAGCGCAACAGCATGACCGTCGATGCGCGGATGCAGAAAACCGGCTCGGCGAAACTGCGCTGGGAAGGGACGCTCGACGATATGAACAACCAGAACATCACGCTCTGGCTCACCAACCTCGACCTGCGCGACTTCGGTCCCTACTGCGAGCATTACACGGCCTATCCGCTGACCAAGGGCAACCTCACGTTCCGCAGTCAGAACGTCATCCGCGACCGTTACCTCGACGGCACCAACCACCTCGACATGTTCGAGCCGAAGGTGGACAAAAAGCGCAGGGAGATCAAGGCCGAGATGAATATTCCGCTCAAGCTGGGACTATACGTCCTGAAAGACAAAAAAGGACACGTGAAGATGGACCTTCCGGTCAGGGGAAGTCTCGATTCGCCGGAGTTCTCCTACCGCAAAATCGTGCTGAAGGCGATCGGCAACGTCCTGCTGAAAGTCGTGACGGCGCCCTTCTCGTTCCTGTCGGGCAACAAGGAGAACCTCGAATACATCAATATCGACCCGCTGCAATACGTCTTCACGTCGGAGCAGTACGCCTCGCTGGACAAGATCGCGCAGGCATTGCAGGACAAGCCCGAAATGCACATCGTCCTGACGCAGCGTGTCAACATGCGCCGCGCCCTGCCCCGGCAGGCGGCCGGCGCGCTCCGAATGGCCTATGCCGAGCATCTGAAGAGCGCCGACACGACCGGCCGTCAGCCGATGTCGATGCTCGAATACGAAAAGATCCAGCAGACCGACATCCGCACCCCGGCGATCATGGCCTTTGCCGATTCGCTGCTCGCCCGGCGGAGAATTTCGCCGCAGGGACTTTCGGCCGACGCCAAGGCGCTGGCGCTCTACCGCGAAAAAGCCGCCGCACAGCTGACCCGCATGATGGCCGCACGCAACAAGGCGCTGACCGAATACATGCGGTCCACGCACGGCGCGACGGCTCCGGCATTCCGCGTGCAGACGATGGATTCGCTGGCCCTGCCCGATTACGCGGGCCGCGACCGTTACACGATAGCCCTCGAAGTGGACGGCGAGACCGTGGAGGTCGAAGCGGACGACGAAGCCCCACAGGGCGAAGCATACGACGACAATACGGGAGCCGGAACGGACGCCGGCATGACGCCGGAGGGTGCTCGGACGGATTCGACCGGCTCGGGCACAGACGCCCCGGCAGGAGAAGCGGCGGGAACCGGAAAGGCCGCAGATGCGAAGACGACCCCCGCTTCGGCTCCGGCAGCCGCGGAGAGGGATTCTTCGGATGAAAAAGCCATGGAAAGGGACGCTGCCGGTTCGGCAACCGAGGCGGCGACGATTCCGGCCGGCGACGGCGCGAATATTCCGACCGAATAGAGACCGCCCCCGGACGACAGAGAGAGGAATATATGCAGAAAAGGTTTAAAACGAGCATATATTCCTCATTCTAAACCTTTTCAATCTGTCGGGGAGACTGGATTCGAACCAGCGACCTCCAACTCCCGAAGCTGGCGCGCTAACCGGACTGCGCTACACCCCGAACATTTGGGACTCTTATCATTTTAAGAGCGCACAAAGATAAGTCGAAAATCTGAAAAGACAAAATTATTTTCGCAAAATTATACGCATCTTTTACCTTCGCTCCTGCATCCGCCCTTTTCCGAGACGGTCGTACCGGCTTCCAGTTTCTTCGCACGACTTCCGGTCGGCGGCAATTCCCTGCCCCGAACCGCACCCTGCGTCCGGCAGTCGGTTTTGTATGAAATTCGCCTTTGCCGTTATTTCTCGGTTTACACATTGGTTTACACATTTGCGAAAACTCAATGCAGGTTAATAATTAAGTGAATTAGCTGTATATAGCAAGACAAAAACAAACCATGCAATATGATATTATTTATGGTTCTTTGTAAGGCTTTTCCTTTCTCTGTTGACAGAAAATCGGCGCAAAATTTTCCCCTCTCTCATGCTCTTTCTTTTTAAGAAAGTGTATGTTGCTTTTGTTTCTATTGAGGATACTTTGTATTAAAATCTTCCAAAGTAACTCGATTGCCTCCTCTAGCAAAATTAGCTTTATGTCGGGCGTCTATATTTGCATGGCAGCGAATACACAAACATTGCAAATTAGACTGTCTATTATCTACCTTATTTCCGTTTTTATGATGCGTTTGCATAAATAACTGGTCGAATGGATTTGTTATATGCAATCCACACTTCTCACAGGTGTATTCATGCAGCTCTCGGTAGGCAAGACTAATTTTTGTCCAATCTTTTGTATAACCAAATATATCAACCTCTATATCTTTATTTTGGGTCTCCTCGTATGAATTATCTGCCCGCTTCAATATTTCAACAAAATCAGCAGATGTCATATTTGCAGAGTATTCTCCTAAGGCCATATTCATACAATATTTGCAAAGAGGAAGATTGCGAATCTCTACCTCCTGCATGTTATTATCCATATCTTTAACCGAAACTGGGTCTGTATTGGCACGCCGATATTCAGACTTTAGTGTTCCTGAATTTATAAAATCTTGAATTGTTTGACACTCTCGAATATGGAAACGTGGTTTCCCGTATTTTGTTAAACGATAATTTCGTTTATATAGAAAAATCTGACGCTCTTGATTATCCTCCTCGTCAATTAAAAAAATGCCTTTATCTGTAAACTTGATATTTTTACGAATATCATTTATATCAACATCCTCAATTTTTAAGGGTTTATATCCAATGGCTTTATCAATGCGATACCCCATTGATTTTAGCATGGACTTCAACCTTTCAAATTTGTAAATAGGTTCATCATTGGCCATCGTATTCAGCATTTTTATTTACAAAATTTTCAAGCACTTCCTCTCCGCTGGTCACGATGCGGAATTCCACACGGCGGGATGCAGTCGGATCAATCTCATTTTTTGTTTTATAGGTATATTCACCGTTACTGTCCAGCGATTTTCCATACGAAAGGCCATTGGCCGTAAACCAGAATTCCAACAACTCTTTCTGCTCTTTTGTATATCGTTGAAATATGGGCATCTGCCTAAGGTATATTAACACATTTAGCGCCCGTTCCTGAGAAAGAATAACATTTGCAACATAGGGATCTGCATGTTTTTTAGGATATGGGACGTTATCTGTATGACCTTCTATACGAATTTCTTGAATTTTACTTCTTAAATTATCATTAAGCAAAATATCGAAATACCTCGGTAAAAATTCATCGAGAATTGATTTGAACTGTGGGGTCAGATATGCGCTGCCTTGTGCAAACAGAACTGTCGGATTATTAAATTTCATGGATAAATCCCTTCCAATTGCCATTTGCCATTTAACTGTGTCTTGCTTAAATTCAGAAACTAATTTGTCGTACAATTTATTCTTTGTCTCGACATAATCTGTAAGCACAGTCTGATTCTGTTGCACCCGACTAATGTATGCAATGGCAATGAAGAGGAAAATAATCATCAGCCCCGTCATCAGGTCGGAAACTGACATCCACACATTGGATTTTGCCATAATTAGTTCTTTCTAACCATTGCTTGAATACAGGTATCCAGTTCTGCTAACGTGGTACTTAAACGAGCATAAAATTGTTTATCCAATGCCGTCAGCTGTGTGTTGAGAGTTCTTGACCCTTGTGTGATAAAACCGACGCCCTCTTCTAAGCTGCGCTTTGTATTCTGCCAAAATTGTTCGTTATAATCACGTAATTTATTAAGTTCCTCTAACTTCTGAATAAGTATCTGCACTCCATCAACGAAATTTCGCTGTTTACGTACCCATTCATTAAGCGATTTCGTCGATTCTTCAAATTGCAACATATTATCCTTGCTCAAGGTAGCTGTTTCTTCGATTTGGGCTACGATCTTAACAAACTTTTGATCCTCAATGATAACTTGGTTAAGTGCATCAATCAATTGTCGAAGTTTCCCACCGTCGCTCACAAGCAAACGAGTATCACCAGATACTTGAGTCAGCGTTGTCGATGTCTGCTCAAAATTGGAGGTCATTTCCTTATACTGTTTGGTTAGAGAACTTATCATTTCTTTATTTTCCTGCTGCCAAACATTCAGGCTTTCCACGCTTTTATTGAGTTGATCGAAATTCTCTTGAATCAGCTTATTTATAAGCGAATTCATCTGCTTTTGGAATTCTTCGGTAACACTTTTCATCACCTCCACAAGAGCCTCTGTGTTACTCTTTTTAAGGAGTTCCGAAAATTCATCAAATTTTCCAACAAGCAGGTTATTCGTTTCTTTCATTTTCTCTTCTATCTCGTCTACTTCGCTACGCAACACCATGCTGAAATTTTTAATTTCATCCGATATTTCATTTTGAGCACCTGCAATACCACTTGTAATTTCAAGACATTCACCAACAAAGCTATTGATCGAGGTTGTAGCAGCATCAACATTATCGAACTTCTTAGAGAATCCCTTCAATTCTCCGATATTAGTTGTTAAAGAAGAAACCGTCTCACTTATTGTTTGATAAAAATGCAATTGAGCCTCCAATTGCTGTTTATTTTGATTCTTCAGTTCTTCAAAAGCTTCTTTTGTTGTAGTATTCATCGCATCTACGGCCTTACAAATTTGACCTGAGGCCATATCTATATCCGACATACCGCCATCTTTTTCATCTAATGCAGCATTAACCTGCCTTGACAGAAATAGAGAGCCAATCATACCTGCTAATGAGGTAAAAAAAGCCGTCTTTAATCCACTAAGAAGTAGTGGAATACTGGCGTCAAGATGTTCTGTATCAAAATAAAGAAGGCCTATTGTAATACCTGCAAATGTTCCGAGTACACCCAAAGTCGAAATCATGGAAGGCAATTGCTCAATCCAGCGCCGTTTAGCAATAAGTGTTCCTATACTCTTTTGCCGTCTAACATAAAAAATGCAAATAAAAAATGCAATTATTATGACAATTAGCGATATATAAGTTATGAGATTGAGGCTTTCTACGTTCATAAATTAGCTGCTATTTAAGTGGATTCTAAATTATTATAAATATGGCTATTTATCATACGCATATTGGTCTTGATTATGGTATATTTAGCAACAACTAATCCTCGACCGCATGGCCGAGGATTATCTCTATATGAACTGCTCTAAATACTTTTCATTGAACCCCGCTAACGGGAATTTGAAATCTTTTTGTGTTCCATCCGTCGCGGTATAGCCGAATACAACCGTATCGCTCTTGATATGGGCTTCAAAGATATTCAGCGTACAATGGGACTTGGGAATATCTACGATGTTGGATAATACAATGGCGAGATAACCTTCCTCTACGATTTTTGGATTCAGTTGATAGGAGAATCCTGCCTTATAATGACCTCGCTTTTGAAAGCGGATAGTCATATCTTTTGTGGGGTCGATGTCGAGTTCAAAGATATAGTGAAACTCTCGTGGTGTAGGGTCATCAGTTCTACGCCCCACGAGCAGGCAAATACCGTGTTCATTATCATAAGATACGCCTTTGGAAATATAGGATAGTTGAATATCGTCGATAGTCTCCGTACCTGTTTTTCAATCAACACTCGGTGTTTTTCTTTTCATTTTAGCTAAAATTTGTATTGTTAAATAAATCTCTGATTATGACATAAATATACGAAAAATTTATGTCATATACAAGTCCTCCTCGCACGGTTTTCCTGTTTCTATC
>JAJPZH010000261.1 GCA_021204515.1 Alistipes sp.
GGGAAAGGTAGTATTCGGCCTTTTCCCCGTTAATTTCAATGGTCTTGCTCATAATCCAACATTTTTTAATATTTAACGATATCCCCTGCAAATCAGAGTCCAAACAGGATTTACAAAATTAGACAAAAAAAGCCCCTGTATCGGAGCTGCTTATTTTTTCGTATTACGGTACTCGGTGGGAGATTCGCCCGTATGCTTTTTAAAATAACGCCCCAGATAGGACTGGTCGGGGAAATGCAGGCGGTAGGCGATCTCCTGCACCGACAGGTCCGTCGATTGCAGGAGCATTTTGATCTCCAGCAGCACCGCACGGTCGATAAACTCCTTGGCCGAACTATGCGCGATATTGCGCACGATAGTCGAGAGGTAGCGTGTCGAAATACAGAGTTTGTCGGCGTAAAACGCCACTTCGCGCTGCTGCGAACTGTGTTCGTGCACCAGCGCGACGAAACGATGGAAAAGCTCCGTCTGACGCGTGGTCGTCTCGGGTGTCTGCTGCTGCATGTTGGCGAAGCGCTGAATCTTGTCACAAATCTCCATCAGCACGTTCTGCAGGCGATTGCGGATGATGGTGTTGCGGAAAATGTTGTTTCGGTCGCGGTAAGTATATGCGACCATCTGAAACCAGATGTTCGCCCCCTCCACGATGCGGGCGGGCGGATAGGTGATCGGATTTTCGCGCAGCATCCGGAAAAACGACGGTTCGAGACGGAATCCCGCTTCGGCGAAAAGGTCGCGCGAAAAGGCGCAGAACGTCATCCGAAAATCCTCCGTGCGGTTGGTCAGCATCAGCAGCGAACCGGGCAGCACCAGAATCAGCGTATTGCGCCGCACCTGCCCGCTGTACTGGTTTACGGTAGCGTCGGCGCTGCCCTTGCGGCAGTAGAGAATCGCACCGCCCTCGCAACGGCTCGCATAATTGCCGAAAAAGGAGAAATCGGACTCTCCGATGACAAATTGATCTTCCGGCGTGGTTATTATCGGGTTAGTCGGTGACATAACAATTCTTTTTTCGAACAAATTTAACGCTTTTTTCAATAAAATCCTAAATTTTATTCCGAAAAATACCAACACTGTTCGCAATATAATGGCACATCATCGCCCTTTTACGGTACTTTTGCACCGTAAAAAGTTTTTTTAGTTTAAAAGAGGAGAAATTATGAAGCAAACATTTGTGAAAGCAGCCGTCATGGCCTGCTTCATGGCAGCCGTTTCGTGCGGACAGGCACCGACGGCAATGGGACCCGCGGAATACGCCGTGATGACCATAGCCACTACCGACCGCGAAATTCCGAGCAACTATTCTGCAACGATCCGCGGACGTCAGGACATCGACATCTATCCGCAGGTTTCGGGAACCATCTTCGAACTCTGTGTAAACGAAGGTCAGACCGTCTCGAAAGGCCAGTCTCTTTTCATCATAGACCAAGTGCCGTATAAGGCGGCGCTGCAAACTGCCGAGGCGAACGTGGCAGCGGCCAAAGCCGGGGTAGCCACGGCGCAGCTCACCTATGACAGCAAAAAGGAACTTTACGCCAAGAACGTGGTTTCGCAGTTCGACCTGCTGACTGCTGAAAACACGCTGTTGACTGCCAAAGCACAGCTCGCGCAGGCTGAGGCACAGCGCGTAAACGCCGCCAACAACCTCTCCTATACGGTCGTGAAGGCTCCGGCCAACGGCGTGGTAGGTACGCTGCCGTACCGTGTCGGTGCACTGGTCAGCGCATCGATACCGCAGCCGCTGACGACCGTATCGGACAACTCGGATATGTACGTCTATTTCTCGATGACCGAGAATCAGCTGCTCAACCTGACGCGTCAGTACGGTTCGATCGCCAACACGCTCAAGAACATGCCGGACGTACAGCTCGTGCTCAACGACGGTTCGGTATATGACCAGACGGGCCGCATCGAGTCGATCAGCGGCGTCATCGACACTTCAACGGGCAGCGTACAGCTGCGTGCCGTGTTCCCCAATAAGAGCGGCCTGCTCCACAGCGGCGGCGCCGGCAGCGTGATCGTGCCCAACATCCACAAAGACTGCGTAGTCGTACCGCAGGTTGCGACCTTCGAACTGCAGAACAAGGTGTACGTATATAAAGTAGAGGACGGCAAAGCCGTATCGTCCATGATCGACGTGGAGAAAATCAACAACGGCAAAGAGTACATCGTCAAGTCCGGACTTACACCGGGCGACGTGATCGTTGCCGAAGGCGTGGGCCTGCTGCGTGAAGGTACGCCTATCGTCGCCAAAGGACAGGGCGCCGCAGCGCAGGCCGCTCCTGAGGCAGCAACCCAAACCGAAAAGGAGGAATAACCTATGACACTGAAACATTTTATCGAACGACCCGTACTGGCGTCGGTCATATCCATCGTAATCGTAATCGCCGGTCTGATCGGTCTCGCGACGCTGCCCGTCGAGCAGTATCCCGACATCGCTCCCCCGACGGTGATGGTGCGCGCCTCCTATCCGGGAGCCAGCGCAGAGACCATCCAGAAATCGGTCATCGTACCGCTCGAACAAGCTATCAACGGTGTGGAGGACATGACCTACATGACCTCCAGCGCCGCAGTCGGCAGCGCATCCGTAACGGTTTACTTCCGGCAGGGAATCAATGCCGACATGGCCGCCGTCAACGTGCAGAACCGAATATCGCGCGCTACCGGACAGCTGCCCTCGGAAGTAACGCAGATCGGTGTGACCACCATGAAGCGCCAGACCTCCATGGTGAAAATATTCTCACTTTACAGCCCCGATGACTCTTACGACGAGACATTCCTGTCAAACTATCTGAAAATCAACATCGAGCCGCGCATTCTCCGTATTGCGGGCGTCGGCGAAGCCTTCACGCTGGGAGCCGACTACTCGATGCGTATCTGGCTCAAACCCGACGTGATGGCCCAGTACAAGCTCATCCCGTCGGACGTAACGGCGGCCCTCGCCGAGCAGAACATCGAGTCGGCAACCGGTACGCTGGGTGAAAACTCGCAGAACACCTTCCAGTATACGATGAAGTACCGCGGACGTCTGATGACTCCGGAGGAATTCGGGGAAATCGTACTCCTCGCACAACCCGACGGTACGATCCTGCACCTGAAAGACGTCGCAGACATCGAGCTGGGCAGCGAATCCTATGCCTACAAGGGTTACACCAACGGCCATCCGGGCGTCAGCTCGATGGTCTTCCAAACCGCCGGTTCGAACGCCACTCAGGTCGTCAACGAGATCAACGCACTGCTCGACGAGGTCGAAAGCGAACTGCCCAAAGGCGTCGCCATCGCACACCTGCAGAGCGTGAACGACTTCCTCTACGCCTCGATCAACGAAGTGATCAAGACGCTGATCGAAGCCATCCTGCTCGTTATCCTCGTGGTATACGTCTTCCTGCAGGATATACGTTCGACGCTGATCCCCACGATCTCGATCCTCGTGGCGCTGGTCGGAACCTTCGCGTTCCTTTCGGTGGCCGGATTCTCGATCAACCTGCTGACGCTCTTCGCGCTCGTCCTTGCCATCGGTACGGTCGTCGATGACGCCATTATCGTGGTGGAGGCTGTCCAAGCGCGTTTCGACGTAGGATATAAGTCCTCCTATATGGCAACCATCGACGCCATGTCGGGTATCACTTCGGCAATCATCACCTCGACACTGGTCTTCATGGCCGTGTTCATTCCCGTAGCCATGATGGGCGGAACGTCGGGCGTATTCTACACGCAGTTCGGTATCACGATGGCCGTGGCCGTGGGTATTTCGGCAATCAACGCCCTTACGCTCTCCCCGGCCCTCTGTGCATTGCTCCTCAAACCGTATCTCGACGAGAACGGCGAAATGCGCGACAACTTCGCAGCCCGCTTCCGCAAGGCTTTCAACAGCGGGTTCAGCGCCATAATCAACAAATACAAGCACGGCGTACTGCTCTTCATCAAGCACAAATGGCTGATGTGGTCCACGCTCGGACTGGCATTCGTCGCCCTTGTCTTACTGATGAACACCACCAAGACGGGTCTGGTGCCCGACGAGGACCAAGGTACGATCATGGTCAACGTCACGACGGCTCCGGGTACTTCGCTTGCCGAAACGCATCTGGTCATGGAAGAGGTCTCCGCCCGCATCAAGGCTATTCCCCAGATCAGGGACTTCATGCAGGTAGCCGGTTACGGTATGATCGCCGGTCAGGGCTCGTCATACGGTATGTGTATCATCAAGCTGAAGGATTGGGAGGAACGTCCCGAAAAAACGGATGCGGTAAACGCAGTCATCGGTCAGATTTACGGACGTACGGCCGATATCAAGAACGCACAGATCTTCGCCGTGGCACCGCCGATGATTTCGGGTTACGGTACCTCGACCGGTTTCTCCATGCACCTGCAGGATAAAGCCGGCGGAGAGCTGACCGATTTCTACAATATCTACCTGCAGTTCATCGGAGCGCTGAACCAGCGTCCGGAGATCGCCCGCGCATACTCGACGTTCAACATCAACTTCCCGCAGTACGTCGTAAGCATCGACGCGGCGAAGGCCAAACGCGCCGGCGTATCGCCGAACACGATTCTCTCGACGCTTTCGGGTTACTACGGCGGCCAATACGTCTCGAACGTCAACCGCTTCTCGAAGATGTACTATGTGACGATTCAGTCCGACCCGAAATACCGTCTCGACACCGAGTCGCTCAATAACGTTTTCGTACGTACGAACAACGGGGAGATGGCTCCGCTGGGACAGTTCGTGGAGCTGACGAGGGTATACAGTTCCGAAGTGCTCAACCGCTTCAACATGTACAGCTCGATCGCCGTGAACGGCACCGCCGCCGACGGGTATTCGTCGGGCGACGCCATCCGCGCCATTCAGGAAGTCGCGGCGCAGGTACTCCCGAAAGGCTACGGTTACGACTTCGACGGCATCACCCGCGAGGAGGCGCAGACGGGCAGCAACACGACGATCATCTTCGGCATTTGCCTCCTGCTGATCTACCTCATCCTGAGCGCTCTGTACGAGAGCTTCCTGATTCCGTTCGCCGTCATTCTCTCCGTGCCGTGCGGTCTGCTGGGTTCGTTCCTCTTTGCCAAGATGATGGGGCTGGAGAACAATATCTACCTGCAGACGGGTATCATCATGCTGATCGGTCTGCTTTCAAAGACTGCCATCCTTATTACGGAGTACGCCGCCGACCGCCGCGCCGCGGGCATGAGCCTCACGCAGGCCGCCGTATCCGCCGCCAAGGCCCGTCTCCGTCCTATCCTGATGACCGTCCTCACCTGCGTATTCGGTATGATTCCGCTGGTGTTCTCGCACGGTGTGGGCGCCAACGGCAACTCCACCCTCGGTTCGGGTGTCGTGGGAGGTATGATCGTCGGAACGCTGGCGCTGCTGTTCCTCGTGCCGACGCTGTTCATCGTCTTCCAGACCCTGCAGGAGAAGGTCAAGCCGCTGGAGTTCGATCCCGATCCGCAGTGGGCCGTACGCGCCGAACTGGAGGAGTGTAAAAACGAGAAAGAGTAACAAGATGAAAAAGCTTATTATCATACTGGCCGCAGCGGCCATGACCGGCTGCGGCATCTACAAGCCCTATACACGTCCCGAAGTGAAAACCGACGGACTCTACGGCACGGCCGAAACCGCCGATACGATGACGATCGGCAATATCAGCTGGGAGAAGATGTTCTCAGACCCCTATCTGCAGAAACTTATCCGGCAGGGACTGGAGAATAACACCGACCTGCAGTCGGCGCAGTGGCGGGTGAAGGAAGCCGAGGCGACGCTTAAATCGGCGCGTCTGGCTTACCTGCCGTCGTTCAACTTCGCACCGCAGGGGTCGATCAGCAGTTTCGACAATCGCTATACGACGAAAACCTACAGTATTCCCGTAACGGCAAGCTGGCAGATCGACATTTTCAACGGACTGACGAACACCAAACGCAAAGCCAAAGCGCTCTATGCCCAGAGCAAGGAGTATGAGCAGGCCGTGAAAACGCAGTTGATCTCGGGCATTGCAAACCTCTATTATTCGCTGCTGATGCTCGACGGTCAATACGAAGTTACCGAGCAGACCGCCGTGAAATGGCGCGAGAGCGTTCGCACGATGCGCGCGATGAAGGAGGCTGGCATGGCCAACGAAGCCGCCGTCGCCCAATACGAAGGCAACTGCCTTTCGATCGAAGCATCGCTGCACGACCTGCAGTATCAGATCCGTCAGGCAGAAAACAGTCTCTGCACGATGCTGGCCGAAGGCCCGCATGAGATCGAACGCGGCCGTCTCGAAGGACAGCAGCTGCCCGACGACCTGACGGTAGGCGTGCCCGTGCAGATGCTCTCGAACCGTCCCGACATCCGCAGCGCCGAGTATTCGCTGATGCAGTCTTATTATGCCACCAGCGAAGCCCGTTCGGCTCTTTATCCCTCGATCACGCTGAGCGGCACGCTCGGATGGACCAATAACAGCGGTGCGGGTGTCACCAATCCGGGCAAACTGCTGCTCAACGCAGCGGCATCGCTTCTGCAGCCGATCTTCAACGCCAACGCCAACCGCGCCCGCGTGAAGATAGCCAAGGCTCAGCAGGAGGAGAGTAAGCTGGCATTCCAGCAGGCTCTGCTCAACGCCGGCGCCGAGGTAAACAACGCCCTCACGCAGTGCCAGTCGGCCCGTGCAAAGGCCGACCTGCGGGTACAGCAGATCGAAGCGCTGGAGCGCGCCGTGGAGAGCACGGAACTGTTGATGAAGCACAGCAGCACAACCTATCTGGAAGTGCTGACCGCACAGCAGTCGCTGCTTTCGGCCCAGTTGTCGCAGATAGCCGACCGCTTCGATGAAATACAAGGCGTCGTGAACCTCTATCAGGCTCTCGGCGGCGGTCGTGACACGGCTGAGGAGGCGAAATAATGAAGCGGGGAGCGACCAAAGAGGAGATTATCCGCATTACTCAGGCTCTCATCGCCCGGAACGGCATCCGTGCCGTCCGGGTGGATGAGATCGCCCAGACGCTGGGTATCTCCAAGCGCACCCTGTATGAAATGTTTGCCGACAAAGACGAACTGATAAACGCCTGTCTCGACTTCATGAGCAGTCAGCAGCGCGAACACATTGCAACGTACCGGAAACGGCGCAGCAGAAGTGCTCTGGAACAGACTTTCAAACTGGCATACGAATATATCGCCAACCTGTACATGGTCGAGAGCAGTTTTTTGTCGGATTTACGCCATAAAATAATTTATGCGGAACATTTCGACGAACACCGCGAATTCTGGCGCAGCGAACTGGCACACCACCTCGAAGCCAGCAAGGAAGAGGGGTTGTTGCTTCCCGAAATCGACGCCGTCAGTTTTGCGGACCGCATACTGGACACGATTCTGGAACTGCGGCTCAACAACGCCATACGTGAGGAAGTCTACCTCTTCTGCAGAACGATTCTGCGCGGCGCGGCAACCAAGCAGGGTATCGAACGCATCGACAAGAAACGATAATCCGTATTTTCGTAACATCACGACACTCCGCAACTGAAAAGTTGCGGAGTGTTTTTTGTCGGCAGTCCGTTAACGGAACAGACGAAGGCCAACCAAGACGAATAAGGCCGCAGGAAAAACCTGCGGCCTTGTCGTTCAGAATAACTGATATGCATGTTTAATAGAGCATATCCCCATTGGCTTCGTCCTCATACCAGTCCACATGCACGGAACCGCCCGATGCGGCCCATGCATTGAAGTAAGTATAGGCGGTGCGGATGTCCTTACGCTCAGCAGGGTAGCGGAACTCGCCCGGAATCATCAGCCCCCACATCATGTAGTTGTCCTTCATACCCGTTCCCTTCGACACGAAGTACTTGTACGGCTCGGCTTCAGTGAACGTATTGCCCGAAACGACCGCGAATTCGGTCGGTTTATAGGTCGGCATATGCACCTCGGTATCGCGGCTGAATACGCCAGAACTCTTCGAATTCACGACGATAAAGGCATTGACAGCCGATTCCAGCACCGCAGCTGCATCGACAGGCTGTGCAAAAGTCACGGTCGTCGTATGCTTCACGGTCGGAACGGGCGCCACACCTTTGGAGGTATTGATATAGGTACCCTCACCGAGAATCTCCTGTGCGGTATTGAAGAGCGGAATGACGGCATATTCATTGCCGGATTCGAGCCCCGGACCTACGAATGCCCCCTTGCCGAAAGTCGTATTCGTCGTCTCGATACCGGCGACCTGCGAAGCGGACACCTTGTCCAGCTGCACGGCGAACGCATTGAGATGCGCAGCACCGGCGGCCTTCAGCTCCCAGTTGATGCGGATAGAGCTTACCTTGCCGCTTTCCTTATTCACGAGACGGTCGATGCTGGTTACAACGACCACGTCGTTCATATCGTAATCACCGATCCACGGCCAGCCGTCCTCGAAACAATAGGTGTAGGGCGCACCGGTCACCTCGATAATTTCGGGCTCCGGCTCCGGGTCGGGAGTCACAGGCTCCTTGCCTCCGTTGCATTTGCTCTCGGCAATCACGACCGTCTGTTTGTCGCGCATCACGGCGCCGTTAATCAGACTGCCGGCATCTATGACGTATTTCGCATCGGCCGCATTGTCGTAGACGACCTCCATAAGTCCTTCGAACTTGGTGCCGTAATAACGCGAGCTGACGCCCTTTTCCCTGATTACGACTACGGCCATCGGCTGGTCGGCCTGAGCCTGACTGACGATGCGCACGTTGCCGCCCGATTTGCCCGCATTGTATTCGTCCATCGAAAAGATCGAACCGGCTGCGGCATACAGCTCCGTATTACTGTTGAAATATACGGTTCCGGCATCGAGACCCGAACCCGAAGCGATGTAGAATTTCGCGCCTTCGGCTATGACGTCGTCCGCTGCGGTATAGCAGTTCACATAGAGCGTACCGCCAC
>JAJPZH010000277.1 GCA_021204515.1 Alistipes sp.
ATCGTAACGCTGCGCCCAAACGAGGGCCGGAATAAGCATGAATAATAGCAGCAGAAGTTTCCTCATATGAATTGATTTAACGCAACAAATATAGCTAAAATGAATATTTTCTGTGCATTTTCGACCGTTTTTAACCATTTCAACAATTTTTACCTGCCGGGGAATACGATTCCGTCCGGCTCGGCAAAGACCGTTTCGCACAATCCTCCGTGCCCCCTGTACGGAAATGTCTGCATTACAGCAAGAACGGGCAGCCTACTAATATAGGTCCGAAATATTAATCTTATTTTTACAGTACTATGTCGCACAAAGTATAAATATTTTACCTATATTTGTGATTATCATCTGATGGTTTATTGGTGTTTAGTAATTATTTATTGATTTTCGATAAAAATAAATTGTTTTTCAGGAATTATTTAATACCTTTGTTCCCGACGCCATTTCACTCGGATTACAAATCGTAACGACGCAACCTTACAAAACCGCTTTGCAACGCGGCAAACAGAATATGATAAAGCTGGAAAACATCAACAAGACCTACGACAACGGGTCGCCCCTGCATGTGCTCAAGGGTATCGACCTCACGGTAGAGAAGGGCGAACTGGGCTCTATCATGGGCGCATCCGGATCGGGCAAATCGACGCTGCTCAACATCCTCGGCATCCTCGACGACTACGACAGCGGCAGCTACTATCTGGCCGGACGCCTGATCAAGGACCTCAGCGAGACGCAGGCCGCCGCGGCCCGCAACAACATGATCGGCTATATTTTCCAGTCCTTCAATCTGATCAACTACAAGAACGCCGTCGAAAACGTCGCCCTGCCGCTCTACTATCAGGGCGTCTCCCGCCGCAAGCGCAACGCCCTCGCACTCGAATACCTCGACATGCTGGGGCTGAAAGAGTGGGCCGGACACATGCCCAACGAGATGTCGGGCGGGCAGAAACAGCGCGTAGCCATCGCCCGGGCGCTGATCAACAAACCGCAGATCATCCTCGCCGACGAACCCACGGGCGCGCTGGACAGCGTCACCTCGCAGGAGGTGATGAACCTGCTGCGCAGCGTGAACGTCGATATGGGCATGACCATCATCTGCGTCACCCACGAACAGTCGATCGCCGACCAGACGGACAAAATCATCCGCCTGACGGACGGCGTCATCAGCAGTATCACCGAAACCGGGCTTGCGACGCGATGAGAGAGCTGCTGCTGGAGATCTGGACCTCGGTGCGCCGCAACAAACTGCGCACGTTCCTCACGGGATTTTCGGTCGCGTGGGGTATCTTCATGCTCGTCATCCTGCTGGGATCGGGCAACGGACTCAAAAACGGCGTGCTGTCGAACTTCGGCAACTACGCCACCAATTCGATCACGATTTCCGGCGGCTGGACCTCGAAAGCCTACGCCGGCTACAACAAATGGCGCAGCATCGACCTGAAAAACCGGGACCTCGAAATTCTGGTCAATGAATTCCCCGAAGTGGATGACGTCGCCGCCAAAGCATGGTACCGCGGCTCCACGGCCACGTACCTCGACCGCTTCGCCGACATCAGCCTGCGCGGTTCGCTGCCCAAGATCGAGCAGATCGAAGGCGTCGAGATCGTCAAGGGCCGCTTCATCAATCCGGCCGACATCCATAACTACCGCAAGGTGATCGTCATCGACGAAGCGCTCGAAAGAATACTCTTCCGCGGCGACGATCCGCTGGGCAAGCCAGTCAAAATCCACAACAACATCTACCGCGTGGCAGGCGTCTACAGAGGCGACGCCCAGCAGCGCAATTCGATGGGATATATCCCGCTGACGACCGGCCAGTTGATCTTCAAGGCCAACGATCCGGTCGTGGACAACGCGATCATCACCGTACACGGACTCGACACCGACGCGCAAATGGAGGCGTTCGAACACCGCATCCGCAAACGGCTGGCCGCCGAACACCACTACGATCCCGAGGACCAGAGCGCATTGTGGATACGCAACACGATGGAGCAGTACAAGAGCATGATGATCGTCTTCGGAGGCATCAACCTTTTCGTCTGGATCATCGGTCTGGGAACCCTGCTGGCAGGCATCGTCGGCGTGAGCAACATCATGCTGGTAACCGTCACGGAGCGCACCTCCGAATTCGGTATACGCAAAGCGCTGGGCGCCAAACCCGTGTCGATCATTCGCCTGATCCTGACCGAATCGGTGATGATAACCGCCATGTTCGGCTATATCGGCATGGTGCTGGGCGTAGCCGTCATGGAGGCGGTCAATTACTTCATCAACAAAACGCCGGCGGAACCCGGGAATTTCGGCGGCAGCATCTTCCTCGATCCGACGCTCGATCTGGGCGTGGCCGTCAGCGCCACGGTCGTACTGGTCATTGCGGGCCTGATCGCAGGATATGTCCCCGCCTACCGGGCCGCACAGCTGAAAACGATCGACGCCCTGCGTTATAATAAATAAGGAGCCATGAGATTTTTCGATACGGACCGCTGGAACGAAATCTGGCAGACAATCAGCCGGAACCGCAAGCGCAGCATCATGACGGCGCTGGGCGTATTCTGGGGTATCTTCATGCTCATCGTACTGCTGGGGGCCGGCATGGGGCTGGGACGCCTGTTCCGTGCCCAGCTGGGCGGCATGTCCACCAACACGGTGCTGCTGCAAAGCAGCCGTACATCGGTCCCCTACAAGGGTATGCCCACGGGCCGCTGGTGGAGAATGGACAACGACGATCTGGAAGCCGTCAGCAAACTGGAAGAGGTGGAGTACACCTCGGGCGTCATCTGGGGCAACGAACTCCACTGCAGCTACAAAGAGCGCAAGGGCGACTATCAGATGATGGGCTACACGCCCGACTACCAGAAGATCAACCCGCAGAAAATCATCGCAGGGCGTTACATCAACGAGGTCGACATGGTACAGAAACGCAAGGTCTGCGTCATCGGCACGCAGGTACAGAAAGACCTCTTCCCGGGCGAACCCGACCCGACGGGAAAAGTCATCAAGGTCGGAGGCAGCTACTTCACCATCATCGGCGTCATGCGCCGCGAATCGTCGGCCATGTCGTTCAGCGACGTCGAACGCACGATCGTCGTCCCGATTTCGCTGGCGCAGCAGATGTTCGGCTACGGCCGCACGATACACCTGCTGGCACTGGCCGGGTACAAGAGCGTTCCGAGCAAGCAGGTCGAAAAGGCGGCCCGCGAAGCCGTCTTCGCCCGCCACATGATCTCGCCGGACGACGAGAAAGCCGCTTGGACCATGTCCGCCGGAGAGATGTTCGACAAGGTGATGAGCCTGTTCTGGGGCATCGGACTGCTGACGTGGATCGTAGGGCTGGGCACGCTGCTGGCCGGTATCGTCGGCGTGAGCAACATCATGCTGGTACTCGTGAAGGAACGCACGCAGGAGATCGGCATCCGCCGCGCACTGGGCGCTCCGCCTACGGCCATCATCTCGCAGATACTCTCCGAAAGCTTCATCCTGACCTTCATCGCCGGAGTAATAGGTCTCACGGCCGCTGTCGGCGTGCTGTCGGTCGTGGATTCGGTCTACTACCAAGCGGTCACCGTGGCGCAGGAAGGATTCGAAGTGTCGTGGCAGATCTCCTTCGGGACGGGTATGCTGGCCCTTTTCATCTTGGTTGCAGGCAGCCTGCTGGCGGGCGTCATCCCGGCTTACCGGGCTTTGAGTATCAAGGCGGTGGATGCAATACGCGAAGAATAAATAATTAAATAACAGATTACGGCTATGAAAAAATTTCTGAAAATCTTTCTGGGAGTGCTTTTTGCGGCGCTGCTTCTCGGAACATTCGGGTTCCTGTGGCAGAAAACCCGCCCCGCAAAGGTCGTCTATACGATCGTGCAGCCCAAACTGGACACGCTCAAACAGTACGTGGTCGCCACGGGCAAGGTGGAACCCCGCGACGAGGTGCTCATCAAACCCCAGATTTCGGGTATCGTCTCCGACGTCTACAAGGAGGCCGGGCAGATGGTCCGCAAGGGAGAGGTGATCGCCACGGTGAAGGTCGTTCCCGAAATGGGTCAGCTGTCGAGCGCCGAATCGCGTGTCTCGGTGGCCGAAATATCGCTGGACCAGACCCGGCGCGAATTCGACCGTACGGAAGCCCTGCACCGGAAGGGCGTCGTGTCGGACGAGGAGTACGAGCAGGGCCGCACCGCGCTTCAGAAAGCCCAAGAGGAACTGCAGAACGCCAAGGAGAACATGGAGATCGTGAAAAACGGCATCACCAGCCGTTACAAGGAACTGAGCAACACACAGATCCGTTCGACGATCGACGGCATGATCCTCGACGTTCCGGTCAAAGTCGGAAACTCGGTGATCCAGTCCAACACCTTCAACGACGGTACGACCATCGCCACGGTGGCCGACATGTCGAACATGCTTTTCCGGGGCAACGTCGATGAGACCGACGTGGGCAAACTCCATGAGACGATGCCCGTCAAACTGACCATCGGCGCCCTGCAGAACGTCGAACTGGATGCCGTTCTGGAATATGTCTCGCCCAAAGCCACCGAGGACAACGGCGTTATCATGTTCGAGGTGAAGGCGGCCGTGAAGATTCCCGACAGCGTATTTGTACGCGCCGGATACAGCGCCAACGCCAGCATCGTAATCCAAAGCCGCGAAGGGGTGCTGACCCTGCCGGAAAGCACCGTCGAATTCGAGGGCGACAAAACTTATGTCTACCTGCTCACCAGCGCCGACGGAGCCGAGGAGCAGACCTTCGACAGGCACGAAGTTAAGATCGGACTGTCGGACGGCATCAACATCGAACTGACCGAGGGCGTGACCGCCGAGAGCAAAGTCCGCGGCGCCCGGGAAGAGAAAAAGAAATAATCACTAATGCATCGCAGCATGAAAACCAGCACCCTATTCGCCGCACTCAGCGCGGCTGCCATGATGCTCTGCACGGTTACCGCCGCGGCCCAGTCCGCACAGGACGCGCCGCAGGTCGCAGCTCCGGCGCCCGGCACGCCATGGTCGCTCGAAGACTGCATCGGGTACGCCCTGCACAACAACGTCAATGTCCAACAGCAGGCCCTGCAGGTGGAGCAGACCGACATAAAACTATCGACCGCCAAATACAGCCGTCTGCCCGACCTGAGCGCTTCGGTGGGCTACAACGCCACCTTCGGGCGCGGTACTTCCGACGACAACATCCGCAAGACGGGAACCATCCAGAGCGGTTCGTTCGACGTCGGAGCCAGCATGCCCCTCTTCGAGGGATTTCGCATCAACCGCGAAATCAAGGGCGGCAAGCTCGACCTCGCCGCCGCCATGCAGGATCTGGAACGCGCACGCGAAGATCTGTCGATCAACGTCATGACGCTATACCTGCAGGTGCTTTACAACAAGGAGCTGACCGAGGTTGCCGAACGCCAGCTCGAACTGAGCACCCAGCAGGCCGTCCGCAGCCGCGAACTGGTCGCCGCGGGCAAACAGCCCGAATCGGCCCGCTACGAAAGCGAAGCCCTGCAGGCGAACGACGAGCTGAATCTGACGCAGGCCCGCAACGACCTGCGGCTGGCGCTGCTCAACCTGAGCCAAGCCCTCAACCGCGAAAGCGCGGCGGGATTCGACATCGTAGCGCCCGAACTCGACAGCGTGACGCTCGCCACGCTGCACATGCTCGGCACGGCCGACGACGTCTATGCCTATGCGGCGGAAAACCGGCCCCACATCAAGGCGGAGCGCCTGCGGCTCGAAAGCGCCGAAAATGCGATCAGGACCGCCAAGTCCGCACTCTATCCCTCGCTCTCACTGCGCGGAGGCTACGGGACGGGTATCTACAGCACGCAGGAGGCCGCCTTCGGAACCCAGTTCCGTAAGAACAGCAGCGAATTCGTCGGCGTGTCGATGAGCGTTCCGATCTTCAACCGCCGCGCCACGCACAACAGCATACTCTCGGCCAGAATAGCCATGCGCAAACAGCAGCTGGCCGTGACCGACGCCGAACAATCGCTGCGCAAGGAGATCGAGCAGGCGTGGTACAACGCCGACGCCGCCTACAGCAAATACCGTTCGGCCGACGCAGCCCGCGCCTCGGCGCGGGTGGCTTTCGCCTACGAACAGCAAAAAGCCGACGCAGGCCGTTCGACGGTCTTCGACTTCAACGATGCAAAAACACGTATGGAAAAGGCCGAGTCGGAACTCGTGCAGGCGAAATACGAATTCGTATTCCGGTCGAAGATCCTCGATTTCTACCGCGGACGGCCGCTCAGTCTATGATAAACAGCCGTACACAAGCTCGCAGCGAATAAACAAATTAGGGCGGTCGAAAATCGACCGCCCTATTACTGTCCGGAATACCAATCCCTCAAGTATTCCGACAGCTGCCGGGAGAGGCGTTCAGGCTTTGCCCGGCTCAGAAGCCCTTTTGCGTCACTAATACCCTCCCTCGTCCCCTGTGCGAAGTAGGATAAAACAAAGATAGGAAATTATTCCAAAGTTGTACACCCCGTGAACGTTTTTGCCATAACTTACGGCTGAAATGATTTACACCACTGGACGAAAATGTTGCATACAGTCACTTTCAGCCTACAAAACGTTCGGCAAAGAAATGGCTATCTGAAAAATTTGCCCTACTTTTGCAACTGAATTACAAACGGTAAAGATGGAGTGGCTAAAAAGTTTATTCGTCGAACATTCGGCGCTGCAGGCCGTCGTGGTGATATCGCTCATCTCGACGATCGGCATCGGACTCGGTAAAATCCGCTTTTTCGGCATATCGCTGGGCGTGGCGTTTATCTTCTTCGCCGGCATTCTGGCCGGGCATTTCGGACTCACGATCGACCCGCAGATGCTGACCTACGCCGAAAGTTTCGGGTTAGTCGTCTTCGTCTACGCCCTCGGCCTGCAGGTCGGACCCGGTTTTTTCAACTCGCTGCGCGCCGACGGACTGCGCCTGATGTCGCCGGCCGTCGCCGTGGTGCTGATCGGCACCGTGCTCGCTATCGGCATGAGCTTCATGCTGAACGTCTCCATGCCCGACGTGGCCGGCATCCTCTGCGGAGCCACGACCAACACCCCGGCGCTCGGCGCCGCGCAGCAGACGCTGCAACAGATGGGCATCGACCCCAACGGCGCCGCCCTGAGCTGTGCCGTTACCTACCCGCTGGGCGTCGTGGGCGTCATTCTGGCCATCGTCTTTATCCGCAAAGTCTTCGTCAGGCCTTCGGACATGCCCGAACCGGACGCCGAGCACCGCAAGAACGTCTTCATCGCCAGCTACCACCTGACCAACCCCGCCGTCTTCGGCAAAAGCGTCCACGAGATCGCCTCGCAAAGCCACCACCATTTCGTCATTTCGCGTATCTGGCGCAACGGACGGGTGTCGATTCCCACCTCGGACAAAACGCTGCAGAAGGACGACATCATCCTCGTCATCACCGCCCCTTCGGAAGCCGACGGCCTGCGGCTGATTTTCGGAGAACAGGAGCAGAAGGACTGGAACGCGGAAAACATCGACTGGAACGCCGTGGACAGCCAGCTGATCTCCCAGCGTATTCTGGTCACGCGTCCCGAAATCAACGGCAAGAAACTCTCCTCGCTGCGGCTGCGCAACAATTACGGCATCAACATCAGCCGCGTCTACCGTTCGGGCGTGCAGCTGCTCGCGACGCCCGACCTGCGGCTTCAGATGGGCGACCGGCTGACGGTCGTCGGCGAAGCCGCGGCGATCCAGAACGTCGAAAAAATCCTCGGCAACGCCGTCAAGAATCTCGACGAGCCCAATCTCGTAGCGGTCTTCGTCGGCCTGATTCTGGGACTCGTACTGGGAAGCATCCCCGTCAGCATTCCGGGCATCAGTCTGCCCGTAAAGCTGGGTCTGGCGGGCGGCCCTATCGTCATCGGCATCCTGATCGGCACATTCGGCCCGCGCCTGCACATGATTACCTATACCACCTACAGCGCCAACCTGATGCTGCGCGCGCTGGGATTGTCGATGTACCTCGCCTGTCTGGGACTGGAAGCCGGCGCACACTTTTTCGAAACGGTCATGCGGCCCGAAGGAGCGCTGTGGCTCCTGCTCGGATTCCTGCTGACGTTCGTTCCCGTCGTATTGCTGGGTATTTTCGCACTGCGTGTCCTGCGCATCGACTTCGGCTCGGTATCGGGTATGCTGTGCGGCAGCATGGCCAACCCGATGGCGCTGAACTACGCCAACGATACGATCGAGGGCGACAATCCGTCGGTCTCCTACGCCACGGTCTACCCCCTCTGCATGTTTCTACGGGTGATTATTATTCAGGTAATGCTGATGATTTTCCTGTAGATTCCGGCTTTGAGGCCTGCTCCGGCCTCGTTCCCTGTCCCGGCTTCAGTTTCGGCTCTTGCTCCGGCGTCGGCCCGGACTTCAACTCCGGATTCGGCACCGGAACCGGATCGGGACCCGGCTTTACGTGGCGCAGAGCCTCGATGTCACTGCCCGAGGGATTTTGAAATACCCGCAGGTCGAATTCGGGAATCACGGCCAGCACGTGGTCGAACACATCGGACTGTATCCGCTCGTAATCCACCCAAATCACCGTATCGGTAAAGAAATAGAGTTCCATCGGAAGCCCCGTCTCCGTAGGCTGCAACTGGCGCACCATCAGCGTCATCTCGCCATTTACAGGCACTTCATTGCGCAGATAGCGTTCGAGATAGGCCCGGAAGACACCGAGATTGGTCTGATGCAGGCCGTTGATCCTGCGTTCACCGGGTTTGATGCCGTGTGCGGCATTGTACTCCTCGACGCGGCGTTCGGTATCGTCGATATATTCGCGGATCAGGTCGATGCTGCGGTATTTATCCAGCATCTCGGGCGTACAGAACCGTACGCTGGTCATGTCGAGACTCACCGAACGCTTCACGCGGCGGCCTCCCGACGCCTGCATCCCGCGCCAGTTCTGGAACGAATCGCTCACCAGCAGATAAGGCGGCAGCGTGACAATCGTATTGTCGAAATTGCGGACTTTCACCGTCGTGAGCGACACCTCGATCACCGAGCCGTCGGCCCCGTACTTGGGAACCGAGATCCAGTCCCCCACCTTGAGCATGTCGTTCGCCGAAAGCTGGATGCCGGAGACGAACCCCAGAATGCTGTCGCGGAAAATCAGCATGATGATCGCCGCCGACGTTCCCAGACCGGCCAGCAGGCTGGCGGGCGATTTGTCGATCAGGATCGAAACGATCAATATTCCGCAGATCAGCGCCGCGATACCCTGCCCGGTCTGCCTGAGTCCCTTGATCGGCTTGTTCTGCCATGCGGGACGCGCCGAAGCGATTTGGAAAACCGCATACAGCACGGCATTGATAAAGCGGAATATCGCCACTATGATATAAACCTCGACCAGCCGCGTCACGATCGTCCGGGCTTCGGACTGCTCTTCGAAAACCACCGGCAGGACGATCATCAGCACGATGGAGCTGACGACATTGCACAAACGGCTCAGCACGGCTGGGTTGAACAGATCGTCGTCCCATGTGGCTTTGGTGCGTTTGACGATACGCCGCATGCCGCGCACGAGGATCGTGCGGCACACGAAGTCGAAGAGCGCCACGGCCAGCAATACCAACGTAAAGGCCACCCAGCGATCCCAGCCGTTATTGAGTGCGGACGTAAGTCCCAGCCATTCGAGCAGGACGTCGGCCCAATGTTTCAGGAGTGTCTGCATACGGCATTCCTATCAATTATCAGACCCGTTTGTGAAAAATGATTCCGAGGTCGTCGTTTTACAAAAAAAGAAACGCGAAACAGCAGGGCCGAACATACCCGGCAGATACGTCCCGCCGACACCGGTCCGCTCCGGAAATAGCGGCACAAGCGCGTCAGGCACGGCCCGCGGCATATTAAGTCCGTGCTTCATAGTCATTTCCCGGTTAACAAAGATAACAAAAAAAGCGGTTATTCAAAAATCATCTTCGCTTCGCCTTCGAAATTCGGAGTGAACACCCCCTTGCCGAGGTTTTCCAGCACCTCGGCCCGGCTCCAGAACCGGCCTCCGTCCAGTTCGTCGCTCGGAGCTACCGGCCCGTCGTAAACCGTACGATGGACGTAAACCAGTTCGCGCTCCCGCTCCGAGCGGAATACGTAGACCGCCACCCGTTCGGGCGTAAAATCGGTTATCCCCAGCTCTTCGAGCACTTCGCGCCGCAGGGCGTCGGGCACCGTCTCTCCGTAATCGATATGCCCGCCCACGGCCGTGTCCCAGCGTCCGGGCTGAATGTCTTTCCACTCCGGCCGCTTTTGCAGGTAGAGCTCGCCCCGGGAGTTGAACAGGTGCAGGTGCACCACCGGATGCAGCAGCATCGACCCGCCGTGGCATTCGCTGCGCGTAGCCGATCCCACGACAGCACCGGAAGGATCGACCACCGGAAAAAGTTCCGAACCGTTATCGCATCGCATGGCGGGGGTATTTACGTATATAAATCACGACCATCAGCAATCCGAGCAGGACGAAGCCCATGCCTGCGAGAGCCGTATACCGATAGCCCAGTCCGTGGTCGATCGGCAGGCCGCCGCAGTAGGCGCCCAGCGCATTGCCCAGATTGAAAGCCACCTGCACCAAAGCCGCCCCCAGCATCTCGCCGCCGCGCGAATTCTCCAGAATAAGCAGCTGCTGGGGCGACGAAACGCAGAACAGGCACCCCGTACAGAGCACCATCAAAGCGACGGAGAGGTAGCCGACATGCGCACCGAAATAAATCGCAAGAAGCGTCGCCGCGGCCGTGGCCAGCGTGAAGCGCACGACCTTCTCGGGCGTAAAGCGGTCGGAAAAATGACCGCCGATGATGTTGCCCGCAAACATGCCGAACCCGGCGAGCATGATAATCAGCGTCAGATCGTCCGCCGTGAATCCCGAGGTGTGAATCATCAGGGGGCTGACGTAACTGTACCAGCAGAAGATGCCGCCGTTGCCGAGCATCACCGACAACAGCACGAGCCACGGCGCCAGACTGCGCAGAAACCGGAACTGACCTTTCAGCCCCGTATCGGGCAGCGGCTCCATGCGGGGCACCCACAACCGCACGAGCAGCAGCGCCACAACGCCCCAGACGGCCACGATCCCGAACGTGGCACGCCACGTCAGGACATTGCTGACATAGGTTCCCAGCGGCACGCCGAACAGATTGGCGACGGTCATACCGACGATCATGATCGACACGGCTTCCGTCCGTTTGCCGGCATCGGCAACCCGCTCGGCGACAATCGACCCCACGCCGAAAAATGCACCGTGGGGAAGTCCCGAAACGAAACGCAAACCCAGCAGCGACCAGTAATCGGGAGCCAGCGAAGCGCAGAGATTCCCGACGGCGATCATCGCCGTAAGCGCCAGCAATATCTGTTTCAGCGGCCGTGTCCGGGCGATGAACACGATGAGCGGCGCACCGAAGCAGACGCCCAGCGCATAGGCGGAAATAAGGTGCCCGGCCTCGGGAATCGAAACTCCGAGACTGCGGGCGATATCGGGCAGAATGCCCATCATCACGAATTCCGACATTCCGAGCGCAAGCGTTCCGAATGCCAGAGCTATCAGGCTCTTTTTCATAGAAAAACCACATTAACCGTAACCGGCTGCAAAAATAACACAAAAGGTGAAAAGTTCTTCGCTTTTCACCTTTGTATTATGTTATTTTTATAGTCGTAACGACCCGCCTGCGAACAGGCAAAACAGACACCGGCTTCTAAAAATCAGGAGCAGTCCATCGTCCGGCCCCTTCCGGCCGGGGACGCGCCCGCCGCCCTGCTCACCCGCCGCTATTCCGCAGGCGCCTCCGCCTTGCGCGGCTGGCCTACTTCATAACCCAGAGAGTGCATCCACTCGACGGTCGCGGCATCGACCTGATCGTTGCGGTCTGTCCAGCGGCGCAGTTCGATCAGACGTTTCTTGTGGTCGTCGATGCGCTGCATGATCGGGAAATCGGGATGCTTCAGCTCCGAACGCCGACTGCGTTCCGAAAGACGTATCCTTCGGTCGAAGACCTCGGCCTGCGTAGGACGCCGCGCCCCCTCCCACTTGAATCCCTTGAGACGAATATCCTGCGTCGGCGGAATCTTGTCCATCGGGTAGAAATTATAGACCGGATCTCCGCGGTAGGTGATCTGCACCACCTGCTTGTCTTCGATAAAGAACGATATTTCGCCGCTTTCGATGACGCCCATCATCGTAATCTCGACGGGTTCACCGTCCTGCATGTAATAGATCGTCTGGGCGTTGCCGTTCACGTCGTTGCGGTAAATCTGGTTGTTGAAGAAATAAGCCGTCATGGTCTTGCCCGCCACCTGATTGTAGTGCGTCGTATCGAGCTGGCTGACCATCATCGGACTGCCGATAAACTCGGCCCGCGTGAGCTGCTGGTTCTCGGTGAAAATGTCCATCACGTCGGAGGTGATCTGGTTGTTTTCGTTCCACAGCACGGGATCGATATACAGATGGATCGTCGAGTCGGTGCTGATCGCCGTCATCGAATCGCACACGGTCTGGAAATCCGAACGGTAAATCTTCACGTTCCGGAATCCTTTCAGCAGACGGTATATGCTGTCGCGGGGCGCGGCCAGCGAGTCGATCGAATCGGCCGGAACAGCCATTGCCGCCGTATCGGTCAGCAACGAATCGACCAGCAGATTCAACAGCGAATCCTGCTCGGCCATATTGAGCACGATCAGCGAATCCAGTTCGCGCAGCGCCGTCGAATCGATCTGAATCATTTTTCCTTTGCGTGTCGCACGCGCCTGACGGGCTTTGAGCTTCGATTCTGCTTTCAGACGGCGCGCCGTGAGCCGGGCTTCCTCGCGCTCCTTCTGCTCCAGCAGTTTAGCCGTCGTTTTCTCTTTGCGTCGGGCGGCTATCTCGTCCAGCTTCTTCTTTTTCTCTTTGGCCTCGGCCGCCTTTTTCTCGGCCTTGGCTTTCTTCGCCGCCTCTTTCAGCATGGCTTTGCGCTGGGCGACGGTCAGCGTATCCGCAGCGTTCGCCAGCGAATCGACAGGTGCCGGTCCGCCCAAGGAATCGACGGGAGCGGGTCTGCCCAGCGAATCGAGGGGCGACGGCGCAGCAGACAGCGAATCGACTCCGCCCGCCGTCAGTGAATCGGGTACGGAGCCGGAGTTTCCCAGCGAATCGGCCGCATCTCCGCCCTGCGGTCTGCGCCCGGGCAGAGGACGTCCCAGCGAATCGGTCGGAACGGCAGGCCCGCCGGGCGCATGCGCCAGCGAATCAGGCCCCGACAGCGCCAGCGAATCGGCCGAACGGGCCAAAGAATCGGCGGCGGCAGCCTCCGCAGCCCGGCGCTCGGCATTTTCGTCGATCGTAAACAGAAACATCGAATCGGCACGCATGAAAAGCGAATCGCCCTGCGAGAGGTCGTAGCTCACGATCGAAGGGCGGCGCGTGAGGAATGCGTTTCCCGGCTCCTTCCAATATTCGCCGTAATCGCCGAAGGCGAGCACCTTGTGCTCCGTATCGTCGATCTGAATATCGCGCCGCAGGATTATATGGTCTTCGGCCCGGTAGAAATCGATGCTGTCGCTCCACATCTCCTGCTTGTCGGTCAGCACGTAACCGTTGCTGGTCACCTTATAAAGGGAGTCGGCCTTCCGGTACGCGCCGCGATCGGCATACAGATAATCGCCGTCCTTGTTCCAAATATTGGTATGCTTAAAGAAAAAGGCGTTGTCGGTAGCCATGTTGTAGACCACCGAGTCGCCCTTCAGTTCGTATTCGTCGTTGCGCATTTCGACCCGGTCGACGCAGACCAGCTCTTTGCTGTTGGCGTAATAGTAACCGCGGACCGACTCCAGCCGACTGTCGCGGTTGAGCAGTACGCCGCCGCCGCCGAATTCGCCGACGTTCTCCTTCGTGTTGAAAAGAAACTCGTAGGTGTAGAGCGTAGCGTCCTCATCGACCACCTTGACGATATCCGAGAAGACACGGGCTTCGTTCACCTCGCCGTTGTATTCGGCGCGGTCACCGTAAATATAGGTCGTATTCTTGTTGATCAGGACATTACCGAAGAATTCGATGCGCATATCCGAATAACGGACGGCACTGTCGCACGTAATGACGGCGCCGTTGTGCTGCGCGGCGAAGTTGCCCACCAGAAAGATCACCGAATCGCCCGGGGCGACGGGTCCCATGTTATCCGACTTGAGATCGATGAGTTTTTTCTCGGCCGGCTGCTCCGCCTCAGGCGCCTGCATCCCGCCGCGGGCGAAAATCACACTGCCGGCGGCCAATGCGACGACAGCTATGGAAAGGAGCCTGCGCACGGTTTTACTTTACCCAGTGTTTGTTCTCGAACGCTCCGTCGCGGAACTCGGGATCGATGTAGACATACATGGCTTCGATCTTCTTCGAGAGCCAGTCCTTGAAAACCTTTTCCTGCTTGGCGTTGAGCGCCATCTCCTCCAGCCGGAGGTAGTCCTCGTTGAGCGACGCCACATGCGTCGGAATGATCTCCACCAATTTGACGATCTTGGCCAGCTGGTTGCCCATGATGTCCTCGGTCAGGAAAGCCTCGGACACCTCGCCGGGTTTCAGCCGCACCAGCGCGTTATAGTCGTTGAGTGCGTTGAAGTGCGCGAAATCTTCGCGCAGGAACTTCGTCACGGTCAGTTTGGCGTCGAAAGCGCTGAAACGCTCCAGAATGTCGTGGTTCGAAACGATACCGCCGTTCATCTTCGAGGTCGCATCGTCGGAATAGAGCAGCGCGGCCTTCTCGAAGGTGATCGAATCCTTGCGGATCAGATTGGCGATGCTGTCCAAAAAGTGCGTACACTCCGTAAGCTCGTCTATCGTATAGACCGGACGCAACAGGATATGGCGGAAATGGTAGAGACTGCCCCGCTTGTCGAGCATCTGAATAATGTGGAAACCGAACTGCGACTCGACGACCTCCGAAATCTGCCCGGGCTTCATGTTTTCGAGCGCTGCGGCGAACGAGGAGTCGAGACTGGCGAGCGGTGCAGGGTCCATCTCGCCGCCGCGCATCATCGTTCCGGGGTCCTGAGAATACATGCGGGCCAGATTCTCGAACTTGGCCTTGCCCGTAATGACGCGTTCGCGCATGTCCAGCAGGCGCTCGCGCGTACGCTGTTTGGCCTGCGTGATCGACTTGGGAAAACGGGTGATCTGCGCATAGACGTACTGTTCGGCGATGGTCGGCAGGCTGTCCTTGTCGATCGACTTGTAGAAACGTTCGACCTCGCCCGGAATGACCGCGACCTTGCTCACGACCTCGTTCTGCATGGAACTGGCGTAGGACTGCTCCTCATAACGCTGACGCATGTTCTCGCGGATGTTGAAAATGGCCATGTGGTGCTTGGCTTCGAGCCGGGGAATCGACCCTTCGGTTTCGATCATGTTCTGCACCTGCTCCTCGACGTGCGAAGCGATATCGCCGGCATTGATCTTCACCGAGTCGATCTGCGCTTGGTTGAAGAGCAGTTTCTGGGTCATCAGCGCTTCGAGCGCCTCGTTCATCGGGTCGCGGTCGGACGTGTACCCCTCCGCACGGCGCTGGGCCGTGAGCTGGCGCGCATGCTCCGCCACTTCGGAATAGAGAATCGAGGAAGAACCCACGACGGCGACCACCTTGTCGAGCATCACCTGCTGTTTCTGGGCGAACGCCCCCGCAGCGAGCACGGCGAGAGCCGCCGCCATTATACCTTTTTTCAACATTGCGTTATACTTTATCGTTTGTATTTTCAAAAATTTTCACCTCTCCGTTCTCCATGGCGCGGTTATACAACTCCTCCTCGTGGTTGCGGATAATCTCGCCCTGCCGCTGGTTGAAGAGGATGCGGCGGATCGTACTCCGCAGCCGTTCGAGGGGAATAGGCTCGCCCTCGCGCCGCACGGCGTCGATCTGGAAATAATAGTACGAGTGGCTGTCGCGCATTTCCTGCACGGCGCTCGACGACAGCACCGAATCGTAATTCTGCGACCTGAGCGTCGGCAGAAAACTCAGGAACTCCGGAAAATCGACCCACTGTTCCCGGAAATCGGTCACCGTAAAGTCGTTTTTCTCGCAGATATCCCGGAAATCCTGTTGCTGGGCGACGGATTTCGCCCCCATCAGCTCTTTCAGCTTTCGGACCTGACGATAACTTTCGCCGAACTGTACGATCCGCCCCTTGACCAACGTGCGGTCGAGCCGAAAATCGGCCTTGTGCGCATTGTAATAGGCCGTAATCTCGTCGTCGGTGAACGTCGTGTCGATACTCCGGTCCACATACAGCTGATTCAGCTTGCGGATCAGCAGTGCCTGACGGTACTCCTCGACCATCTTGTCGATATCGTCACCCGACGCCGAAAACAGCGTCTCGGCCTCCTTCAGCTTAAGCTGCTTGCGCACCCACCGGTCCACGTATACCTTCATGAACGCCGCGCTGTCTTCGCCCGTGACTCCCTTGGGAACCACCGACTCCACATCGCGCAGCTGCAGCTGCTTGCCGCCGGCGCGCGCCAGCGTGGTATCGCTGGCGAAATAGCCCGGCATCTCCCGGCAGCCCGCCAGAAAAACCGAAACCGCCACGACTGCTATTTTCGCTCGCAAATTCATAATCCGGAGGACAAAGATACAGTTTTTACTCGTAACTAACGCAGCCCCTGCCCAGATTATTACGCCTCCGCCCGATTTTTGTCCGCGGCTTTCAGGCGCCGCAGCGCAACGAGCATCATGTAACCCGAAACGGCGAAGACGGCCAGCGCACCGATATAAATCAGTACATAAAGCGTCCTGCTGCCGACCAGATCGATCAGCATGGCGTTGCCGTGCCCGGTGATCAGCGCCAGATAGGCGATTCCGTTATTGACGGCATGGAGTATGATCACGGACCAGAGCGAGTCGGTTCGCATGTAGACGAATCCGAGTACCAGACCGATGGCGAAGGCGTTCACCGCCACGGTCGGATGCACGTGCACGATGCCGAAAATAGCCGACGAAACGAGCCACGCGGCCATCACACCGTATTTTGCGCGCGTCGATTCGAGCAGCACGCCGCGGAAAATCACCTCCTCGAACAGCGGCGCCATCACCACGACCATAACGATCGCCCACGCGCCGCGGCCATAGGCATTGGGCACTTCGGGCAGCAGGCTCAGCAGCGGTTCGAGCACCACCGACGTAGCGAGCATGAAGAGCACGCCCCAGAGCAGCAGAATGGGGTTCAGTCCGCGGGAAGAGAAATGCGCGATGACTTTCGGGCCCCTGCGCCGACTGCGGTAAAAAAGAAACCCCGCGAGCGTAAGAGTCATGGCAACAAAATAGGAAACGGCGTTGAAATGCCCCACGAGCACCTGCTCGGCGGCGCTCACCGCTTCGTCGGCGCTCGCCAGCAGCGCCTGATCGGGCCACTTGCAGCCCACCAGCAGCGCCGCGACAGCGCCTACGACCTGCGCCAGCAGGAAAATGCCGAAAAAGACCAGATAATCGGCCAGTACGGGAAATTTTCCCTGCAGTTTCCAGATTTTATCGGCGGCCTCGGGAGCCGGCACGGACTCCTGCGCGGGAGCCTCTGTTTTTTTTTCTGTCATATATAGCGTGTAACTATCAATCCGTTCCGAGTTCAAAGATAAGCAATTTTCGGTTACGGTTATGGATTTCCATTTAAAATCATTAAATTTGCCCGATTATAAACCCGATCGAAACATGGCAAAGGTTATAGCATTAGCGAATCAGAAAGGCGGCGTGGGCAAGACCACGACAGCCATCAACTTGGCGGCCTCGCTGGCCCTGCTGGGCAAGAAGGTGTTGCTGCTCGACGCCGATCCGCAGGCCAACGCGACTTCCGGATTGGGCTTCGACATCAATCTGGAGGGCGTCTATGAATGTATCGCAGGACTCAAAAAGCCCGAAGAGGTGCTTCTACAGAGTCCCGACGTGAAGAATCTGTGGGTGCTGCCGTCGTCGATCGATCTGGTGGCCGCCGATACCGAACTGCCGAAAATGGAGGATGCGCACCACGTGATGAAGCGCATCGTCGATGCCGTGCGCGACCGGTTCGATTACATCTTCATCGACTGCTCCCCCTCGCTGGGCTATACGACCGTCAATATCCTCACCGCCGCCGACACGGTGCTGATTCCCGTGCAGTGCGAATACCTCGCCCTCGAAGGACTCTCGAAACTGCTCAATACCATCCGCAAGGTCAAAAGCGGTCTGAACCCCGCACTGGACATCGAGGGTTTCCTGCTGACGATGTACATGCGCAACCGTCTCAACAACCAAGTCGTGAACGAAGTGCGCGAACATTTCGGCGAGCTGGCTTACGACACAATAATTCAGCGCAATATCCGTTTGGGTGAAGCCCCCTCGCACGGAAAGCCCGTCATGCTGTACGACGCCGGGGCCGTGGGTTCGGAAAACTACCTCACCTTGGCGCGGGAGTTCCTCAAACGCAACCGTAAACGAAGCAAATAACAGAACGCAGCTATGAAACAACCGAAGGGATTAGGGCGCGGACTCGACGCCATATTCGGCACCGACGCCGTAGACGCCAAGCTCAAGCCGATGAGCCAGATGACCGAAATCGACATTGCGGAAATCATTCCCAACCCCACGCAGCCGCGTACGCAGTTCGACGAAGAGGCCCTCGACGAGCTGGCCGACTCGATCCGCCAGCTGGGCATCATCCAGCCCATTACGGTCAAAAAATCGGGCGACGGCAAATATATCATCATCAGCGGCGAACGCCGCTGGCGGGCGGCGCAGCGCGCCGACCTGAAGAGCCTTCCGGCCTATGTCCGCGAAGTGGACGACGAAAACCTGCACGCCATGGCTCTCGTGGAGAACATCCAGCGGCAGGACCTCAACGCGATCGAAATCGCGCTGGGCATGCAGCGTCTGATCGAGGAGTGCAACCTCACGCAGGACGCGCTCTCCGAAAAGGTCGGCAAGAAACGTTCGACCGTCTCGAACTACATGCGTCTCTTGAAACTGCCCGACGAAGTGCAGCTGGCCCTCAAGGAGGGACTGATCTCGATGGGACACGCCAAGGCCATCGCCGGCGCTCCGCAGGAACTGCAGGTGCGCACGCTGAAAAAAATCCTCAAGAAGAGCCTTTCGGTCCGTCAGGCCGAAGAGTTGGTCCGCACGCTCACCGAACAGCCCGCCGAAGCGGCACAGAACGTGGAGGACGAGGAGTATCCCGAGAGCTATTTGCGGCTGGTGGAACAGCTCGAAAAGTTCTTCTCGCAGGAAATCAGCATCAAACGCTCGAAAAACGGCGGCGGACGGATCGTCATCGGCTTCGACGACGACAAGGACATCGAACAATTCATCGAACGGTTCTCCGGCCGCCTCAAATAAAATATGGTAAGAATCCGGTTCAGACACCTGCTGCCGATACTTGCGGCGCTCATGCTGTGGCTTCCCGCACAAGCACAGCTTCACCGCGGAGCGCGTACCATCGTACGCGGCGGTATGTTCGTGCAGCGGGATTCGCTCTCCTCGAAGACCGACTCGCTGGCGGACGTTTCCCTCGTCCGCGAACTGGATTCGCTGATGACGGGACTCTTCGCCGCCGACTCGACCGCCGTCGCAGACCTGCGCACCGACGACATCCGCGAAGCCGACTCGCTCTACCGGCTCAAAATGGCCGGCATAAAGATCGAATCGGACACGACCAAACATAAACGCGGCTGGCTCATGAGCGATTCGATGTCGCTCTCGAAAGTGTGCTGGATTTCGACCGTACTGCCCGGCTACGGACAGATTTACAACAAACAATATTGGAAACTGCCCGTTCTCTACGGCACCTTGGGCGCGGGTCTGGCCCTTTATCTCCACGAAAACAAGACCTACAAACCCCTCAAGCGCGAATACGAAGCCTACACGAACAAGAACCTCTCGCGCACGCCCGAGCTGGACGCGCTGCAGCGCAAGATGATCCGCAGTAACACCCGCCGGCAGGCCTATCTGGGACTTACGGTAGCCTCGTACATCTACTTCATCGGCGATGCCGCCGTGAACTACTCGACCAACGAAGTCTCGGACGTCAAGAAAGCCACCACACTGGCCTGCATCTTTCCCGGCGCGGGACAGATCTACAACAAGAGCTATTGGAAAGTGCCCTTCGTCGTGGGCGGCTTCGCCGCGATGATCTACTGTATCGACTGGAACAACCGCGGTTATCAGCGTTTCAAAAAGGCATACCGCCTGCTGAGCGATTACGAAAAGAATCCGGACGCCTACCCCGACGGCCCGACCGACGAATTCCACGGCCGCTATTCGGCGGACTTCATCCGCAACCTGCGCAACAACTACCGCCGCAACCGCGACCTCTGCATCATCATCTCGGCCGGTCTGTACGTCCTGCAGATCGTGGACGCCCATGTGGACGCGCACCTGAAGGATTACGACATTTCCGACGACCTGTCGATGAATCTCGAACCGCTGGTCGATTATACATACGTTCCCTCCGCCGGCGGCAACCGCGCGGTATTCGGGTTCAACCTGAGCCTCAAATTCTAACCGATGAGAATCCTCCTGACCATAATGCTGCTGATGGCTGTCGCCGCCCCCGCTTCGGGGCTTGACCGCAGACCCCGCAAGAAAGACAAGAAGAAAGCCCAAACCGAAGCCGTCGCCGAACCTGCGCCGGCACCCGCTCCTCCGGCCGAGAAAACCGCACATCCCGAGCGCGAAACCGAGCCGGCCGAACCCGCACCGATCCCGGACAACGACATGACGCTGGGGCTGACCGCCGCGCAGGCCGATTCATTGGTCGCCGCATGGCGCGAACGGCAGTGCTGCGACTCGTTCAAGGAGTTTTTCGACAACTATATTCTGGTGGACAGCACCCAGACCGGCACTGTCCCCGATTCGGTCTATACGCAGCGGCTGCGCAACCTCGCATCGCCGATCCAGCTCCCCTACAACAGCATCGTCCGGAGCTACATCAACCGCTATACCGACTCACGTTACGGCACGATCAGCCGGATTCTGGGCATGTCGCAGTACTACTTCCCGCTGATCGAAGACGAGCTGCTCAAAGAGGGGCTTCCCATCGAGCTGCGGGCCCTGCCGATCATCGAGTCGGCGCTCTCCGCTACGGCCGTATCGCCCATGGGCGCCGGACTGTGGCAGTTCATGCCCTCGACGGGCAAAAGCTACGGACTGGAGGTCAATTCGCTGGTAGACGAACGCCGCGACCCGGTCCGCTCGACGCAGGCCGCCTGCCGTTACCTCAAAGACCTTTACGCCATCTACAACGATTGGTCGCTGGCCATCGCCGCCTACAACTGCGGTCCGGGCAACGTCAATAAGGCGCTGGCCCGCGCAGGCGAAAAGAGCCGTACGTTCTGGGACATCTACGACTACCTGCCCCGCGAAACGCGCGGCTATGTCCCCGCTTTCATCGGTGCGTCGTATGCCTACGCCTACCACCGCCAACACGGCATCGAACTCACCGAAGCCCCGATTCCGCTGGCCACCGACACTGTCCGGATCAACCGGATCATGCACTTCCAGCAGATCGCATCGACGATCGACGTGCCGGTCGAAACCCTGCGCCAGCTCAACCCGCAGTACAAACTCGACATCATCCCGGCCACGACCAAACCCTATACGCTGGTACTTCCGCAGCGCAGCCTGACGCAGTACGTCGCCAACGAGCCTGCGATTCTGGCCAAGGACTCGATGTACCTCAAGGAATACATCAATCCGGCGAACCTCGACAAGAAGCGTCAGGAACGTTCGGGCACGGTCTACACCGTCAAGAAGGGCGACACGCTGGGCGCCATCGCCCGCCGCTACCGGGTAACCACGGCGCAGCTCATGCGCTGGAACAACCTCAAAAGCGCCCACAAACTCCGCATCGGACAACGACTCCGCATCGAAGGAAGGTAAGATGATCTGCGACCACGACACCATTGCAGCTCCGGCCACCGCCGCAGGAGGGGCGCTCGCCGTCGTCCGCGTAAGCGGCGGCGACGCGCTGACGGTCTGCGACCGCATTTTCCGGGGACGCACGCCGCTGGCCGAGGCCGAGGGCTATACGGTTCATTACGGCCATATCATGGCCGACGGGCGAACGCTCGACGACGTGCTGGTCACGGTCTTCCGGGCGCCCCGCTCCTATACGGGCGAAGACGCCGCCGAAATCTCGTGCCACGGTTCGCAGTACATCGTCTCCGAAATACTGCGCCTGCTGATTGCCGCAGGCGCACGCATGGCCCAGCCCGGCGAATTCACCATCCGGGCTTATCTTGCAGGCAAACTCGACCTCTCGCAGGCCGAAGCCGTGGCCGACATCATCGCCTCGTCCTCGCAGGCATCGCACGCGCTCGCCGCCAACCAGATGCGCGGCGGCTATTCCGAGGCGTTCGACACCCTGCGCGAAAAACTGCTGCACCTCACCTCGCTGCTGGAACTCGAACTCGACTTCTCGGAAGAGGAGGTCGAATTCGCCGACCGTACCCAGCTGCGCGACACCATGCAGCGGATTAAGGAGCGGATCGACGCCCTGCGCAGCTCGTTCTCGCTCGGCAACGCCATCAAGGAGGGAGTCGCCGTAGCCATCGTCGGAGCACCGAACGTCGGGAAAAGCACCCTGCTCAACCGCCTGCTCAACGAGGAACGGGCCATGGTCTCGGACATCGCCGGCACGACGCGCGACGTCATCGAAGAGCGCGCCAACATCGACGGCATCGTTTTCCGGTTCCTCGATACGGCCGGCATTCGCAGCACGAACGACACCCTCGAACAAATGGGAATCGCCCGCACCATGTCAAGCATCGAACGGGCACAGATCATCATCCGCCTGATCGACGCATCGCAACCCGACATATCCGCATCCGACGAAAGTTCTGCATCCGGGCAAACGGTCCGGAAATCTGCCCCCGCGGTTCCGAGCGCCGATTCGGCCGCCGGCGCCCAGCACCCGGAGTTTCCGCTCCGCCCCGACCAAACGCTGCTGACAGTATACAACAAAATCGACAAAACGCCCCGATTCGCACTTCCCGAAGGCGCCGTCGGCATCTCGGCACGCAACGGCGACGGCATCGACGACCTCCGCCGGGCCTTGCGCAATGCGGTAGATACGGAAGCCCTCTACCACGGCGACACGGTCATCTCCAACAGCCGCCATTACGAAGCTCTGACATCGGCATCCGAAGCCCTGAGCCTCGCCCTCGACGGCCTGCGCAACAACCTCCCGACCGACCTGCTGAGCGAAGAAATACGTCAGGTCATCCGTCACCTGAGCGGCGTCACCGGGCAGGACATCGTCCCGGAAGACGTCCTCAAAACCATATTCTCGAAGTTCTGCATCGGCAAATAGCCAAAAACAAAACGGGACCGACATCCGATCAGAAGATGTCGGTCTCGTTGCTTTATCGAACGTATAAGGAATCTGCCAGACGCGCCTTAAGCATTCTGCCTGCGAAAATACGACACACGCCCATCGCCTCTTCCGGAAGAGTGGGTTCGGGGCAGAATCCGGATAAGGCAACCGGCCCGGCTACCGCCGCCGCGTCGCAATCCGCCGCGCAATCAGCGTATCGGCCGCATAGAGACCGGGACCTGCGGCGTACATCAGCACGTAAACCGACAGATAGGCCAGCGCCAGCTCGCGCGCCGCGAACGGATCGCCGCCGTGTACGGCGAAGAACGCCACACACATCGTGAAGATCATCGGGATAAGGGCCAGCCGGTAGAACAGCCCCGCGACAAACCCGGCCGAGCAGACGACTTCGCCGAAAATCACCAGCGCGAGCGAAACACCGCCGCCGACGCCCAGCGGATCGGGAAACGCTGCGGAAAGCGCATCGAAGTTCTGCCACTTGGCGATGCCGTGCGACATCAGCAGTCCCCCGAAAATAATGCGGGCCGCAAGCAGCAGCCACGAATTGCCGGCGGTATAGGGTTTATCCGGAAACAGGAATCTCAGTATTGCATACATAATCATCGGAATTTACCCTCCAATATCACAATAAATGCCGGAATTTCCAACATTCCGCCGCACTATTTCGAATATATGCATGCGATACGCCCCGGACAGCGAAACGAAAAGGGCGCGTGCCCCGATTTTTGTTATCTTTACCGCACCAATTTACAGTATCGCCATGATCCAGCAGACCGAATTCACACTTCGTCCCCGCACCCGCGGTTTTCACCTCGTCACGGACGAAATCGCGGCCAACCTGCCGCCGCTGCCCGACGCCGGGCTGGTGCATCTCTTCATAAAACACTCCTCCGCAGGACTTTCGATCAACGAAAACGCCGATCCCGACGTCCGCACGGACCTCGAAGCCATCTTCGACCGGCTGGTCCGCGAGCGCGAATCCTACTACGTCCACACGCTCGAAGGCGACGACGACATGCCGGCACATGCCAAATCGACGCTCACAGGCGTAGGACTGACGATCCCCGTCACCCGGGGCCGGCTCAACCTCGGCATGTGGCAGGGCATCTATCTCTGCGAATTCCGCAACCGCGCTTCGGGTCGCCGCATCGTCGCCACCATAATCGGATAGCCCGGTCCCGATTCCGGAGAAAAACAGACCGGCTGGCCGGAAAATTGCACCTTTCCCGCAACGGATCACCAAACAAGGGAAAGCAATGACGACAGCGACAAAACACAAAATCACGGACCGGCTCACCGCCGAAGAGCGGCACGAACTGCCCGACTCGGCGTTCGGAATTCCCGAAACGCGCGAATTCCCGCTCGTGGACGCCGAACACGTACGGGCCGCCGAAGCCTACTTCCGCTATGCACCCGATCACAAAAAAGCGGCTCTGGCACGGGGCATCCTCGCCAAAGCCGCAGAATACGGCGTAAACGTACAGAGTCAGGTCATCCGCAGCTGGGCGAAGAAATAGCGCCGCCCGGCACACCCGCAAGCACGAAGGCCGGAGCACGAACGCTCCGGCCTTTGCTTTCCGCATCCAGCTCCAATCCAGATTCCGGTCCGCATACCCCGAACGGACAAACCGCATCGGGCGTTTCCGACACAAAAAAAAGCGGCGGCGGAAACCGATTCCGCTGCCGCTGTCGTCCGGCCAGTTCCGGCCAGTTCCGGCCAGTTCCCGGTGGGTTCCGATGAGTTCCGGAGCATGCCCGCACCCCATATCCCCCGCAGGGCGTCCGCAACCGCTTATTTTTCCGAGGTCGTAATCACCAGCTCGCCTTTGCCCAGTGCGTCGTGCGTCACGAACCAGCCATCGACCGGATTTCCGCCGCACGTAATGCCCGTAATCCGGCGGCCCGTTCCCTCGCGGCGGATCGACCAGCGGGAACCGTCGCCCAGCGACACTTCCGCCTTGTCGAACAACGGCACGGTCACGATATATTCGGGATCGGCCGGGGAATAGGTGTAAAGCCCGATGGCGTTGAAGACATACCACGACGACATCTCGCCGGCATCGTCCATGCCCGACAACGCCAGCCCTTCGGGTCCCATGCCGTAGAAACGGTCGAGAATATAATCGAGCAGCTCCTGCGAACGCTCCTGACGGCCGATGAAGTAATACAGGTAGGGAAAGCCGTGATCGGGCTGATTGCCGTGGCAGTACTGCCCGATAAAACCCGAAAGGTTGTCCACCTCATAGCCTTTCCACGGAATCGAAAAGAGCTTGTCGAGCTGCGCTCCGAACGCCTCGCGGCTGGGATAAAGACCGATCAGTCCCTCGGTGTCGTGCGGCGCGAAGAACGCCTGCTGCCATGCGTTGGCTTCGCGGTACATGTATTCGTAATAGGGATACTGGTCGTCGAAGGGCGTGATCCACGAGCCGTCGTCGAGCCGTCCGCGCATCAGCCCCGTCGAGGGATCGAAAAGATTCTTGTAATTGGACGTGCGCTTCATCAGCATATCCCGGTTCGCCCCATCTCCCAGCGCATCGGCCAGCAGCGCCACGGCGTAGTCGTCGTAGGCGTATTCGAGCGTTTTCGTAACCGCGGCTTTGCATACGGTCTGCGTCACGGGATTCTCGACATCCATTTCGGGGATATAGCCGCGGGCGACATACTCGTCGAGCCACGGGCGGCTCGGTCCCTGCACGGTGGCGTTGCGCAGGACCAGATCGTAGGCGCGCCGTACGTCGAAACCGCGGATGCCGCGCAGGTACGTTCCGGCCACGAACACCGAAGCGTGGTCGCCGTGGAAGAACGTCGGCATGAATCCGCCCCGTTTTTCGCCCCGGTCGGTATCGGAGCTGATGACGTCGGCCGCGACATCGGGAGCCAGCAGACCGAGCAGGACCAGCTTGTTGCGGTAATCGTCCCAGTACGAAGGCCCGGTGTAATAGCGGAATCCGGTATTGACGACCTTGCCGTCCGTATCGGTAAACTCGCCGTTCACGTCGCTGCGCAGCGCGGGCCAGAGGAACGAGCGGTAAAGGCTCGAATAGAACAATCCTTTTTCGCGCTCCGTACCTCCTTCGACGCGAATCCGACCCAACAGGTCGTTCCACGCAGCGGTCGCTTCAGAGCGCACGGCGGCGAAACTCTTGCCGAGCATCTCGGCTTCGAGGTTCTCCCGGGCGTTCTTTTCGCTCACGAACGAGAACCCGATCTGCAGTTCTACCGGCCCCTCGCCTTCGCCGAAGCGGACGATACGGATTTCACGGTCACCCTCCGCGACCGGCTCGATCCCGGTCACGGGACGGTCGGCCACGGCATAGAAATACAACTTCTCCCCCGTCTGCTGCCATCCGGCGAAGACGTTGTCGCCCTCCTTACGGATATCCCATGCGCGAACATGTTCGTTCGAACGCTGCAGGTCGGCCAGCAGAGCCGCCTGCGCTCCGGCGGGATAGGTGTATTTATGGAACGCGCAGCGCAGCGTCGAGGTCAGCTCGGCATCGACGCCGTAGCGGTCGAGAAAGACCCGGTAGTAGCCCGGAGCGGCCGACTCGCGCGCATGACTGTAGGGCGAGCAGTAATCGCCGGGAGCAGGAGTACCCGTGACGGGCAGCAGCGGAACGTGGCAGAGATTCCAGTGCCCCTTGTTGGTGTGGGTGAAGCCGTATATCACGGAATCCTCATACTGGTAGCCCGCGCCGCTGTGGAATTTGGTGACGGGGCTGACCTGCACCATGGCGTTGGGGAGCGACGAGCCGGGAAAGACCTCGGCGCCCCACGTACGCTTGGTGGGCTTGAAGCCCAGATCGACGCTGTCCCACAGCGTCGCGGTTCCCAGCAGGGGATTCACATAGTCGGTGAGCGGTTTCTGCGTCGGCGCGCACCCGGCGGCCAAAGCGAACAATACGATACAAAGTCCGGTTTTCAACATAAGCAGTGAGAATTCGTTTCAGACAAAATTAGCGTTTTTCATCCGGCACCTGCAACCCCTTTCGGGCAAAAAGGCTATCTTTGTCCGGCAGGCGGACTACTCTTGCACAAAACCGGACACGACGCATGGAGACACTCACGCAATTTCTGATCGACTGGGGCTACTGGGGCCTTTTCTTTTCGGCGTTTATCGCCGGAAGCATCGTTCCGTTCAGCTCCGAAGCCGTGATGCTCGTACTGGTACACATGGGGCTGGACCCCGTGCTGTGCGTCGTCTCCGCGGCGCTGGGCAACACGCTGGGCGGCATGAGCTGTTACTGGATCGGCACGCTCGGCAAGAGCGAATGGATCACCCGGTTGGGCGTAAAGGAGAAACAGCTGGACAAGGCACGCAAATTCCTCGCAGGACGCGGGGCGATGATGGCCTTCTTCTCGTTCCTGCCCACCATCGGCGAAGCCATCGCCATCGTGCTCGGACTGATGCGCAGCAACGTCTGGCTCACGGGCGGCTCGATGCTCGCCGGCAAAACGCTCCGCTATATCGTCGTGCTGGCCACCTTCCAAGGCGCCGCAGCGCTTCTTTAAATCATCAACGCATGGAATTCGAAATCGTAAAAACCGACACTCCGGACCGCAGCCTGCTGTTGCTGGCCGACGAATCGGAAGAATCCGTAGCCGACTACATCGACCGCGGCACGACCTATGCCGCCTGCCGGAACGGACAAATCCTCGGTCAGTACGTATTGCTGCATACACGGCCGTTCACGGCTGAAGTGGTCAATATCGCAGTCACACCCGCCTATCAGCGCAGGGGCATCGCCACGGCGTTATTGCAGCATGCCGTACGAACGGCCCGCGAAGCCGGATTCCGACTGCTCGAAATCGGCACGGGAGACTCGGGCGTGGGACAGATCGCCCTGTACGAACGGTGCGGATTCGTTCGCTGCGGCATCGACGAAGACTATTTCCGCAAACATTACCCGGCTCCGATCTTCGAAAACGGCGCAGAGTGCCGCCATATGGTGCGCCTGCGCATGGAGCTGAAATAACGGACCATGTCGGTCGGATGGAACCCGTGGCACGGATGCCGCAAGATCAGCGAAGGCTGCCGCCATTGCTACGTATACCGGCAGGACGAACGGCACGACAAGGACAGCAGCGAGGTGCGTAAAACCTCGGCGTTCAATCTGCCCGTGCGCCGCAGCCGCGACGGACGGTTCAAGGTTCCTGCCGGAGAGATGGTCTACACCTGCTTCACGTCGGATTTTCTCGTCGAAGAGGCCGACGCCTGGCGCGCCGAAGCGTGGGAGATGATCCGCATGCGCAGCGACCTGCACTTCTTCTTCATCACCAAACGTATCGACCGTCTGATGCAGGTTCTGCCGCCCGACTGGGGCGACGGTTACGAGAACCTTGCCGTAGGCTGTACCGTCGAAAATCAGGCGATGGCCGACTACCGGCTTCCGCTGTTGCTGGAAGCGCCCCTGCGCCACAAACTGATTGTCTGCGCGCCGCTGCTCGGGCCGCTCGACATCGCGCAATACCTCACGTCCGAGATCGAGGAGGTCTCCGCGGGCGGCGAATCGGGCAACGACGCCCGTCCGTGCGACTTCGACTGGGTGCTTTCGATCCGCCGGCAGTGTCTCGATGCGGACATTCCCTTCTGCTACCACCAGACGGGCGCACGGCTCGTCAAAGACGGCCGGCTGTACCGCATCCGCCGCCGGTTCCAGCACGCGCAGGCCCGCAAGGCGGGAATAGACTACAAGGTAAAACGATAGCCGCCCCGGTTTCCCGGAGCGGCTTGCTCAATACTACGGCATGTGATGCGGTCAGGCGTTGTTCGCGGCCAGCGGCGAAGCCTGCTGGTATACACGCGCGGCCAGCTCCTTGTCGAGCGTATAAAGCCCGAACTTGTTGCCCTCGACGGCCTCGCATGCGGTGATCATGTCGCGGGCCGACTCCTCCTCCTCGACCTGCTCGTCCACGAACCATACGAGCATGTTGGCCGAAGCGAAATCCTTGTCTTCGGCAGCGATCGACGCAAGGTTGTTGATCATCGAAGTCACCACCTTCTCATGTTCCAGCGTATCCTTGAACATATCCAGCGGCGAAGGCCATTCGGTCCTCACCTCGGCGATCGGCTTCAGCACGACCTTGGCGTCGCGCGAATTGATGTAGTTCATCAGGATACGGGCATGGTCCTGCTCCTCCTGAAACTGTACGAAGAACCAGTTGGCGACACCTTTCAGGCCCTTGGCCTCGGCATCCATCGACATCGAAAGATAGAGATAAGCCGACCAAAGCTCGGCGTTGATCTGCTCGTTCAGAGCGTCATGCAATTTTTTGCTTAACATAGCTGTATTATTTTAAGTTTGTGTTATTTTTCCTGATACAAATATACAATAGTTTTCGCCGATTTGTACGGAAATTCCATCATATTATTTTATAACACAATAGTCCTCGGTTATAACAAAAAAGACGGAACCCCAGCAGTGAAGGTTCCGTCCCGATCGGATGAGGCAATATCAGAGAATCGTGCCGTCCGCCTGAATACGCAGTTCCGCTTCGCGGTCCGACTGCGGCTCCTCCAGTTCGAAGAGATACCACCGGCAGTCGGGGCTGTCGTAGTGATCTACGTCGTCGATCTCCCAGCCCGCGTACTGCGATGCCTGAAACGCCTGCATCACCGCTGCGGGGACCTCGCTTCGGCCAACTTCGGTTTTGGTCCAGAGCCATGTGTCGTCCGTACCGAAACAAACTTCGCGCGGCGTGCGTCCGTCGATAATCCCGACTTCGAGATTCCCTTTTTCACGCTCGGCATCGACGATGCGGGCGCCGGGATATTTCTGTCCGACAAACTCCTTAACAGCCTGCGAAAGCTCCTGCGGGAGCATATCTCCATGGTCGCGGTCTCCGTCCGTGTCGGGCACGGCACGCAGCAGTACGCCGTCTTCCGAATAGACAAGATCGTACTCCGCATCGCGCTGCTCGACTTCGAGCACATAGACCGTCTCCAATCCTTCGCGCGTCAGCTTGTCCACATCGTCCACATGCCATGCAGCGTACTCGCCGCTTTCGAACGCGGTGCGCACCGCCTGCGGAAGCCGGGCGTAAGGTACGTCCTCTTCGGTCATGTACCATTTTCCCGAGGCGTCGAACCACGCCTGCATGTCGGTTCCGCCTTCGCGGAAATCAGCGACCAGATAACCGCCCTTTCCCACCCATTCGACATGCCCCGCATCGGGGAACATCTGTCCGAACATGTCCTGCACTGCGGCCGGGACCTTAACCGAATCTTTGTCGTCGTCATCGCAGCCCGTCATCGTACCCAGCGCAGCAAAGGCCAGCATCAATACTGCAAACTTTTTCATAACGCTTCGTATAAAAGACCGGAATCTAGTCGTCGATGTCGATCAGACGAAACTTGAGGTCAAACTTCAGATCGAGTCCGTTGTCCAGTTCCACCTCGTAATCGCGGCGGTCACGGTCGATGCTCGTAATCTTGTTCTTGGGGTAGTTCTTGGTCACGTAATCGCGGATCTGCTGCGGAACGATTGCGGCCGGCACCTCGCCGTATTTGCAATCGACATCCTTCCACTCGCCGTTCTTGGCGAACTCGACTTTGGCGCCGTTTACGAATACGACCTTGTAATCCTTGTCGAAAAGTTCCTCGTCCACCTTCGAGAAGGAGATTTCAACGCCTGCGAAGTGGGTTTTGATAAACTCCTGCGACACGGCCGGAAGTTCGCCGACGGCGATCGGGCGGTCGTTGCCTGCGAAGGCGGGAGCGGAAGTTGCGAGCAGGGCTGCGCCTGCGAGAATCATCATGAGCTTTTTCATAATCGTTTTACTATTTTGGTTCGACATTGTTTATCGTTTACAGTGCAAAGTTGCGACCCAAAGCTGAAACGAATTTGAAATAAACGCTCCGATTCGATTTTTTTTTGAATTTTATTTCGGAAAATGCACCGTGAAACAG
>JAJPZH010000051.1 GCA_021204515.1 Alistipes sp.
ACCGCATAGCGACTGAAGGCGGTGGTGAAGATGATGCGCGTTTCCGGAGGGAGCATCCTCGAAAGTTCCATGCCGTTCAGTCCCGGCATCTGAATATCGCAGAAGAGCAGATCGACCGGCCGGGTGCGCAGCGTTTCGAATGCCGTCGTCCCGCTTCCGAAGGAGCCTTGCAGCTCCAGAAACGGCGTTTTGCGGACGTATCCTTCCATCAGTTCCACGGCCAGCGGCTCGTCGTCGATTACGGCGCAGTTCAGTTTCATTGCTCAGGCAGTTTGATACAGAGCAAAGCCTGATAGTCGGCTTCGCCCAATTCTCCGTATTCGAACGTGTAGCGCCCCGGATAGATCATTTCGAGACGTTTCGTCAGATTTTTGAGTCCGATTCCCGATCCGCTCCGGTCCGAGCCGGACGATTTCGGGAAACAGCTGTTTTTGATCCTGCAGATCAGCTGTCCGTCGATTTCGTGGACGTCGATGGTGATGTACGAAGACTTGTCGTTGTCCACGCCGTGTTTGAAGGCGTTCTCGACCAGCGAAATGAAGAGCAGCGGAGCGACCGACACCGGCGGCGGGTCGTCGGGCAGCGAGACGAAAAGCCGGACGTGCTGCGGCAGACGGATGCGCATCAGTTCGATGTAATCGCGCAGGAATCCGATCTCCGCGTTCAGCGGGACGACCGGCCGGCTGCTGTCGTAGAGCACGTAGCGCAGGAGCCGGCTCAGGTCGTGGACGGCCTGCTGCGCCCGTTCGGTGTCGAGCTGGATCAGCGAATAGATGTTGTTGAGCGTGTTGAACAGGAAATGCGGGTTGAGCTGGCTTTTGAGGTTTTGCAGCTCGGCTTCGGTACGGCTCCGCTCCAGCTCCTTGCGGGCCGCCTCGGCGCGGTACCAGCCGCCCGTCATCCGGATCGCGACGCCGGCGCCGACCACCAGAAGGTAGAGAATGGCGTTTCCCATGAAAAACCGGATGGCGCCCGGCCACGGCCGCTCGACCGGCGGACGGTGGGCCGTATCGGGCGGCAGTACGTAGTGGAACAGCAGGTGTACGCCGACCATGACGGCGCCGATCAGCAGGATGTTGTATCCCAGAAACCGGGCGACGTACTGCGAAGAGAGATAGCGGTCGATCAGCAGGAAGTAGTTCGTATAGAAGACCACCATGAACGAAAGCGGTACCAGCAGAAAACGCAGATACTCTCCGCCGTTCATCAGCGGGCGGTCGGGACCGGTGAAGAAAAGCGGCATGCCGAGAATCACGGCCCACGCCGTGAAGTGCACCAGCCGGCCCGTATATTTCGATTGTGCGAGAGTCATGATTACAAATGTACGAAAAAATGGGAAACTATTTTGATGCGGTCGGGTTATTCGTAGCGTATCGCCTCGATCGGATCGAGCATGGCGGCTTTCTGCGCCGGATACCATCCGAAGAACACGCCCGTCAGCGTGCAGACTGCGAACGAGAGGAAGACGCTCCACGGCTGGATATAGATCGGGAACGCCGCCGCGACGTTGACCAGTACGGCCGCGCCGATCCCGAAGAATACGCCGATGATGCCGCCCGTAACGCTGATCAGCACCGATTCGATGAGGAACTGTACCAGAATGTCGCGTCCTTTGGCCCCGATGCTCATGCGCAGGCCGATTTCGCGCGTGCGCTCCGTGACCGAGATGTACATGATGTTCATGATGCCGATGCCTCCCACCAGCAGCGAGATTCCCGCGACGGCGGCCAGCAGAATGGTCATCATGTCGGTCGTCGAAGTCAGCATCGACGAGAGTTCCTGCTGCGAGCGGATCGAGAAATCGTCGTCGTCCGCCGCCTTGAGTTTGTGATTGGTCCGCAGGATGTCCGTAATCTCCTCGATCGCTTGGTCGGTGTATTCTTCGCTCAGCGCCGAGCAGGTGATGCCCTGCAGGTGGGTGATGGCCAGAATACGTTTCTGCACGGTCGTATAGGGTGCGATGATCAGGTCGTCTTGGTCCATGCCCATACTGTTGTAGCCCTTGCTTTCGAGTACGCCGACGATGCGGAAGGGGATGGTTCCGAAACGGATGACCCGCCCCACCGGATTTTCGCCGTTGGTGAAAAGCTCGTCTACGACCGTTTTCCCGACGACGCACACCTTGGCCGCGGTTTTGATGTCCTGTTCGGTGAACATATCGCCGTCTGCGACCTTGTAGCGGCGAATGTCCATGTAGTCGCGGTTGACGCCGCTGACTGTCGTCGGGGTGTTGTTGGCTCTGAAAACCGCCTGCCCCGAACTGCTGACCGACGGCGAGACGTAGGTCACATAGCGGGTTTTGGTCTGTATGTCCTCGAAGTCCTTGAGCTTGAGCGACTCCATGTCGTCGGCGCTGAGCTGTACGCCGCCGCGCCTGTCGCCGCCCGGCTGAATCATGATCATATTCGAACCCATTTCGCTGATTTCGGCCTGTATGCTCCGCTTCGATCCTTGGCCGATAGCGAGCATCGTGATGACCGAAGCTACGCCGATGATGATGCCGAGCATCGTCAGAAATCCGCGGAGTTTGTTGTTGCTCAGCGCTTTGACGGCTATCTTGAAAAGATTGGTGAAATTCATCTGATGAATGTTTGTTCGGTTCTGTGCGTTTGTTCCGCTGGCGGTCGTTGCCTCCGAAAATCGGCGGCGCCGGACGGCTGTTTTATTCCTCCGGTTTAGGCAGCTGCGCCAAGGTGTCGGCAGCGCGCAGCAGCTGTTTATTGACTACGTCCGCCGTTATGCGGCCGTCGCGCAGCGTGATGGTGCGGCTGCTGTACTGCGAGATTTCGGGGTTGTGCGTTACGAAGATGATCGTGCGCCCTTCGGCGTGGAGCTGCTGGAAAAGCACCAGCACCTCGAAACTCGTGCGCGTATCCAGATTTCCCGTCGCTTCGTCGGCCAGAATGACCGCGGGGGAGTTTACCAGCGCCCGTGCGATGGCCACGCGCTGCATCTGTCCGCCGGACATCTGATTGCTCTTGTGCAGCAGCCGGTCGCCCAGACCTACGGCTTTGAGCGCTTCGACGGCCCGTTCCCGGCGCGCCGATGCGGAGTAGGCCGAATTATACATCAGCGGCAGTTCCACGTTCTCGATGGCCGTGGTTTTCGGCAGCAGGTTGTAGTTCTGGAATACGAAGCCGATTTTGCGGTTGCGCAGCGTCGCCCGCTGATTCTTGTCCATCGTCCGGACCGACGTGCCGTCGAGGCGGTATTCCCCCGAAGTCGGCATGTCGAGACACCCGAGCGTATTGAGCAGCGTCGATTTGCCCGATCCCGACGTACCCATGATGGTCACGAACTCTCCCTCGCCGATCGTGAACGAGATGTCGCGCAGGGCGTGTACCACTTCGTCGCCGACCCGGAAGTCGCGCCGGATATTTTCCAGCCGGATAACCTCTTTCATGGCTTATTTTTTCTTTTTGTTTCCGCCCGGAGCCGAGGGCATGAAGGGACTGCGTTCGGCCGCGGCGGGGTCGCTGTCGGTGCGGGCGGCCGTCAGCCCGGTCGCGATCGTCTCTCCGTCGGCGAGTCCTTCGGTGATTTCGGTCAGGTCGCCGCTCGCGACGCCGGTCGTGACCTGACGCGGCGTAAGCGTCTGCCCGTTCTTTACCCAGACTTCGCGCTTGCCCGCAGCGATCTGTTCTGCGGAGTTTTCCACGGCGATGTCCAGTCCCGCCAGCAGTTCTTCGTCGGGAACGAAACGCAGCGCTTTGGTCGGCACGGCCAGCGCATTCTCCTTCTCGATCGTGTAGATCGTAACGTTGGCCGTCAGACCCGGTTTGAGCTTCAGATCGGGGTTGTAGGCCGTGATGACCACCTCGTAAGTCACGACGCTGGTCGAAGTCGTCGCCTGAAGACGTATCTGTTCCACTTCGCCCTCGAACGTGTCGTCGGGATAGGCGTCTACCGTGAACTCCACGCGCTGTCCGTCGGCTACCTGACCGATGTCGGCTTCATCGACGTCGGCGATCACCTGCATCTGCGTCAGGTCGTTGGCGATGGTGAAGAGGGTCGGGGTCTCGAATCCGGCCGCCACGGTCTGCCCCTCCTCCACGGCGCGGCTGATGACCACGCCGTCGATCGGGCTGGTGATGGTCGCGTAGCCCAGATTCCGCTTCACCTTGACGATCGCGGCTTTGCTTTGGTCGTAGGCATTGCGGGCTTTTTCGTAGAGATAGAACGCTTCGTCGTATTCGGCGTCGCTCACCAGTTCCTTTTCGTGAAGCGTCTTGGTGCGCGTGTAGTTCTTCATCTGGTATTCGTATTCGGTCTTGCTGCTCGCCAGCTCCGCCTGCGCCGACTCCAGTTCGGCCTGCAGAGTCACCTTGTCCATCTCGGCGATCAGCTGTCCGGCTTTCACCACGTCGTTGTAATCGGCATAGAGCCTGTCGATGATGCCCGACACCTGCGTACCGACCTCCACTTCCGTCACCGGCTCCACCGTTCCGGTCGCCGTCACCGAATTGCGGATGGTTATGCGGCTGGTTCCGGCGGTTTCGAGCGTTATTCCTGCTCCCTTCGACGGGCGGAGCAGGAGCCAGAGGCCGAGCGCCGCGACTGCGATACATACCGCAATCAACATATTCCTTTTTTTCATCGCTGTATTGTTTTTCAGTAATTCGTACTGGTGTTTTTGCCTTGGTAGATGTTGAGCAGTTCGATGCTGAGCAGGGCCATGTATTTCGCCTGTAACAACTCCTGCCGGGCGGAGGTCAGTTCATTCTGCGCGGTGATCAGCTCGACCGTATTCTTCATGCCGACCTGAAACTGCTCGCCGGTCAGTTCGTAACTTTGCCGGGCGTACTGCAGTTTTTCTTTGGCGGCCGCATACTGCGACTGCGCCGAGACTGCGTCGAGGTAGGCCGATTCGACCTCTTTGAGCAATGTCTTTTCCAGATTCAGCTGCGAGAGCCGGCTGTTCGAAACGGCGATCCGGGCCTTGTTTACGGCCGTACGGTTCTTGCGGTTCGAGAAGATAGGAATACTGACCGTCAGTCCGACGTTCTCGTTGAACCGGTTCCATATCTGGGTGCCGCTTTCGAAACTGCCGCCCGACATGTGGCCCGTGCCGATGCCCGCCGACAAAGAAACGGAGGGGTAGAATCCTGCGCGCGCCTGCCTTACTTCCAACTCCGCCGCTTCTACGGCCAGTTCTCCGCGTTTGATTTCGGGCATCTCCTCCAGTGCCGTCGCATAAACATCGGTCTTGGCGGGCAGAAGTCGTGTCACTCCTCCTTCTTCGACGGCAGGCGCGGCAAGATTCATTTCATCCGTTATTTCCAGTTCGAGCAGCTGTTTGAGCTGCAGTTTGTAATTGTCGAGTGTCGTCCGGGCCACCACGACCTGATATTCGTCGCTCGCATACTGGCTTTGCAGTTGTGCCAGATCCACCTTGCTGATCGACCCGGCCCTGCACATCTCCTCCGCCCGGTCGCGCTGGGCCTTCGAGGCGTCGGCCGTGCTGCGATTGACCGTAACGGCTTCGTCGGCATACAGGCATTGCATGTAGGCTTCGACGATGGCGATGCGAATGTCGTTTTCGCTCTCGGCCACCGAAAGCGCGTCGATTTTGTTCTGCGCCTGCTGCCGTTTGACGGCCGTCCGCAGTTTGCCGCCTTCGTAAAGCGTCAGTCCGGCGTTGATTCCGTAAGTTCCCGTATAGCTGTTCTTGTCGGCGGCGTTCGCAGACGGATAGTTCGTATAGCCCTGCGTCGCCGAAGCGGTCAGCGACGGAAACAGGGCGGCTTTGGTTTCCTTGGTATCTTCGATACCCGACAGATAATCGTTGCGGCTCTGTTGAAGCTGGATGTTGTTTTCCAGTGCATAGTCGAGGCATTCGCGCAGTGTCCAGACCTTCGGCGTGTCCTGCGCCGCAGCGAGCTGCCATCCGAGCAGCGCCGTACAGCCTATCAGCAGTTTTCGTATCATGGCTATTCCGTTTTGCTGCAAAACTACCGTTTTGCTCCTGTCCGTACAATTAAAATAGACGGACCGGGCGATTGTACGGACCGGCGGCGGAAAAATATCGACGAGCGTTCCCGGAGTTCCGATGAAGAGCCGCCTGCTCCGGAGGGGTGCCGGGACGTTCTTCCGGCGTCTGTTTTTGCGGATGTCCGGCTTTGGTGTGGCTTGAAAATAGGATGGTCCGGTGTATTCTGCTGATATACAGGATTGTTCGTTTCGCTCGCAGAGGTCGGCCGATAAAAAAAAGCCACCGCGGAAACGGTGGCCTGAGCCGAAACCGGGACTTGAACCCGGGACCTCTTCATTACGAGTGAAACGCTCTACCAACTGAGCTATTTCGGCTTTCCGGGAACATTGAGTTCCCTTTGGGACTGCAAATATCTGAAAAATATTTTTTTCAAACAACAATTTTTCAAAAATTCTCACTTTTCTTATTATATTCGCGCAAAACTAACCCGATAATGATCACTTTTCTGGTGTGCCTTGCGCTGCTGGTGGCGGCGTATTTTACATACGGGCGTTATCTGGAGCGTCTTTGCGGGGCCGATGCCAGCCGTCCCGTGCCTTCGGCCGTGTCGTTCGACGGCGTGGACTATATTCCGATGCCGATGTGGAAGACATTCCTCGTCCAACTGCTCAATATCGCCGGTCTGGGGCCGATTTTCGGCGCCGTGCTGGGAGCGGCCTACGGTCCCGTGGCGTTTCTCTGGATTACGTTCGGCGGAATTTTCATGGGCGCGGCCCATGACTTTATCGCCGGCATGATCTCCCTGCGCAGCAACGGCGCGAGCCTTCCGGAGACGGTCGGAACCTATCTGGGCAACGGCGCCAAACAGCTGATGCGCGTCTTCTCGGTCGGACTGATGGTGCTCGTGGGCGCGGTGTTCCTTTCGCAGCCCGCTTCGCTGGTGGCCAACCGTATCGACGCTCCGGCCCTTTCGGGAATTGCCTTCGGCGATTTCTCGTGGCTGCTGCTGATCGTTCTGGGCGTCATCCTCGTTTATTATATCGTGGCGACACTGCTGCCGGTCGATAAGATTATCGGGCGCATCTATCCGGTTTTCGGCTGTGCGCTGCTTTTCATGGCGCTGGGAATCCTTGCGGTGCTGCTTTTCAGCGGGAGATACACGATTCCCGAATTCACCTCTTTCCGGAACCAGATCGCCGATGCGGCGCGGTTCCCGATCGTGCCGATGCTCTTTACGACTATTGCCTGCGGCGCGATTTCGGGATTTCACGCCACGCAGTCGCCGCTGATGGCCCGCTGTCTTGGCTCCGAGCGTCAGGCCCGGCCCGTGTTTTACGGCGCCATGATCTCCGAGAGCATCATCGCCCTGATCTGGGCGGCTGTCGCCATGGCGTTCTGGAACGGCGTCGGAGGGCTGAACGCCGCGATCGCCCAATACGGCGGACAGGCGGCCGTGATGGTCGATGCGATCGCCCGCGAGACGCTGGGCGAGGTGCTGGCCGGGTTCGTGATTTTCGGTGTCGTGGCCTGCGCGATCACTTCGGGCGACACGGCGTTCCGCTCGGCGCGGCTGATCGTCGCCGACTTTATGGGCATCGAGCAGCGGAGCCTGCGCAAACGCATCTATATCAGCGTCCCGCTCTTCGTCGCGGGACTCGTAATCATTTTCTGCCTGCCTTTTCAGACGATGTGGAGCTATTTCGCGTGGATGAACCAGACGCTGGCGATGGTCACGCTGTGGATGATTACGGCGTATCTGAACCGGCACGGCCGCAACCGCTGGGTCGGGCTGATTCCTGCGGTGGTCATGACCTACGTCTGTTCGTCCTATGTCTTCGTCTCTCCGCTCATGTGCGGCATGCGCGACCGTGCGGCGGCCTACCTGCTGGGCGGGGCGGTGACACTCGTATTGTCGATAATCCTAATTTTTAAAATGCGGCGTGATGCAAAATGCCTGTCTTAACCCGACTGCCGACCAGACCTACGAGGTGATCGGCGAGGGACCCTATAATTTTGCCAAAGTACTGGCCCGTACCCGCGAAATGGAGCGTGCCGGAAATGTCGAGGAAGCCTGCAACGAGCGGTTTCAGGCTTTTCAGCGTTTTGCCGAGCTGGTGCCGGAGGACGAGGAGGTGAATCTCGAATGGAACCACCGCAATTCGCGGGCGGCCCTCGAACTGATTCGGGCGTCGGCCATCGACCATTTTCTGATCAACGACTTCGAAATGTCGGCGGCACTGCTCGAACTGCTGCTCGAACTGGACCCCGAAGACCATCTGGAGGGGAGCGAACTGCTGGCTTTCGATTATCTGGCCATGGACGAGCAGGAGCTGTTCGACGAGGTGATCAACGACGTGTCGGACAAGTATGCCAGCCGCGAAATCCTGCTGTTATGGTCGGCGTTCCGCCGCGGCGGGAAGCTGCCCGAAGGGGAATTGCAGCGTTTCAAAACCCGTTTTGCGCCCTATTTCGCCGAATTCACGGCCGAGGAACATCCCGCCGACGAGACTTACCTGCGCGATATCGAGAGCGAACGCCCTTCGCTGCAGGCGCAGGCCCGCGAATTGTGGCTTCAGACCGAAAACCTGTGGTGTCTCTGGCCCGGATTCATCGGGGCGCTGCGCGCGGCCCGGTGACGGGCGGGAAGGACCGGAAATGTCGTCGGGGCATCCATCTCCTGCCGGGGCCGGAATCCGGCGGTACCGTCCGCTGCCCGGCCCGCTGTTCCGCCTGCTGTGCTGTCCGTTGCCGGCATGTCGTGTCGTCCGCACCCGTCTGTGCGGTTGCGGATAGACGGAGACGGCAGGGAGTGAGGAATGAAAAAAAGAGACCCCGAAGGGGCGGGTTGGGGTGGGGGGCGGTTGGGGGTGTTG
>JAJPZH010000183.1 GCA_021204515.1 Alistipes sp.
GGCCGAAAAGCGGTTTACATCATGGGATAGCGGACGGGATAGCACGCGCCTGCAAAAACTAATTGCGGGCTGGTTTCCGGATCGGAAACCAGCCCGCATTCTTTTCGGTGGCCGGGGACGGCCGAGGTTCGTGGTTCGTAGTTCGGGTCGCCGGGAGAGAAATCCGGCCGGGAATTCGAAACTACGGCCCGGATTTCTTACAGCGACTCCGATGCCTTTTTTTCCAGACGGCGGCGGTAGCTTTCGTCGGCGAAGGTGTGGAACGTATAGGCAGGGATATGGTCCGGGGCAGCGTGCAGGCCGTATTGGTCGAGCAGCTGGGCGACGCGGCGGGCGACGGCGGGCGACGGATCGACGATCTCGACGCCGCGGCCCGCGACGACACGCTCCAGCACGGGAAGCAGGAACGGATAGTGCGTACATCCCAGCACGATCTGGTCGGCGCCGTGTTCCAGCATCACCGCGACGCCGTCGCGGACGACCTGCTCGGCTTCGGGAGTCGATTCGCGGTCGCTCTCGACCAACTCGACGAATCCGCGGCCGGGGGCGGTGATGAGTTCGACGTTGCTGCCGTATCTGGCCGCCGTGCGGCGGAAGAGTTCGCCGTCGAGACTCCGCTCGGTGGCCAGTACTCCGACTACCCCGCTGCGGGTATTCAGACAGGCGGGTTTCACGGCCGGTTCCATACCCACGATCGGCATCGGGGCGTATTTTTCCCGCAGGAAACCGATGGCGGCGGCCGTGGCGGTATTGCAGGCCACGACGACCATCTTGCATCCCTGCGCCACAAGGTAAGCGACAGCCTCGTCGGCGAGCCGCCGCACCTCTTCGCGGGGACGCGATCCGTAGGGGCAGTTTTTGCCGTCGCCCAGATAGACGAGCGATTCGGAGGGCAGCATGCGCCGCACCTCGCGCCAGACGGTCAGCCCGCCCAGCCCCGAATCGTAAACACCTATGGGAGCATCGTTCATTCGTTTCTGCGTATTTGTCACTCCGTCCGCTTCGGGGAAAGCAACCGCCGCGGAGGAAGGTTATTCGTTCTGTATCGTGTGCCGAAGGATCGTTTCGATCACCTCGTCGTCGGACAGCTCGCCGCAGTCGACGATCAACTGCGCCTGCATGTAAAACGGTTCGCGCGCGGCCATGTCGCGGCCCATGAATTCGACCAGTTCGGTGTCGTTCAGCCCCCGCAGGCGGGGACGCTTCTGCCGCCCGTAAGGACTCAGCCGCCGGGCGATCTGCTCCGCATCGCGGCGCAGGTAGACCGTAAATCCCGCGGCGTTCATGCGGGCCATGTTGTCGCGCCAGACGGGAAGTCCTCCGCCCGTGGAGACCACGGCGGCGGTTCCGGCGAGCGTCTGTTCCAGCACTTCGCGCTCCACCTCGCGGAAACGCTCCTCCCCCTCGTAACGGAAAACATCGGCCACGGAAGCCCCCTCGCGCCGTTCGATCAGCGCGTCGGTATCGGCGAACTCCGCACCCAGACGGTGCGCGAGCCTGCGTCCGAGGGTGCTCTTGCCGCACCCCATGTAACCGATCAGAAAAAGAGGTTTCATCGTCCGGGGTTAAAACAGGTTTAATTGTTCGGGGTCGATCACCTCGTCGGCATCGCCTTTGGCACGCTCGATTTCGAACTCCACGCCGCCCGAAGTCGTGCCCGTACGGGGCAGGCCGGCGGGCGACGCGGGCGTTTTCTTCGGAGCGGAAGCCTTCGACGCCGGGGTTTCCTTCGCGGCTGGGGTGTATTTTGCGGCCGGATTTCCGGTTACCGCAGGCGTATTTTGCGCAGGGGCGGCGGCATTGCCTGCCGGGGCGTCCGGTATGCCGGGAGTTCCCGTAACGGAAGGAGCCGGTGCAGAGGCGAAGCGGTCCTGCATGGCCGAAGCATCCGACGCACCGGAATCCCCGACGGAAATGGCCCCGGCGTCGATGATACCGCGATCCGCCGTATCATCGTTCGCACTGCTGTTTGCACCGCCGGACACACCGCCGACAACTCCGGCACCGCCGACCGCACCGCCGTCGGAGCCGTATTCATCGTCCTCGTCCGCAGGTTCGGGTTCGGGCGGCAGTTCGGGTTCGATGAAGCGCAGCGCGGCGACGTCGTAGGTCGTCAGGCGCTTGCCCTTGGCGCGGTGGCTCTTGACGCCCACGAATTCGTCCACGTCGATCTCGTCCGCAGGGCGCGAAGCGTGCGCGCCCTTATAGGTGATTTCGAGCTTGGCGCCCGTCCGCTCGGTCACGGCGACCAGATCGGCCTGCCCCTCCTCGTCGAGGAAGAACTGCATCTTGTCGCTCATCTCGGCCGTGAAACGCTTCATATAGTAGTACTGCTGCGAGCGGTCGTAATAGCAGACGCTGTAGATGCGGTCGGCTTCGTAACGGCTCACGCGCACGGTTTCGTCGGGGAAATGCTGTCCGAGGTCATAACCCGTGATGTAGTACTGGTTCTTGGAGGTCCAGACGATGATCTTGTCGTCGCCCTTGAACTCGCCCAGCAGCGTGCCGCGGCCGTCGGCGTTCAGACGGCGGACATCCTCGTCGAACCAGACGTTCTGGCCGCCGAGCGTCGAAGTGCCGCGCTCCTTGAGGACGATCTTGTGGATGCCGTAGCGCGAAAAGAGGTTGCCCTGACTCTGGCGGCCCTTGATGGCGAGGGTCGAGAAGTCGAGGTCCACGATCACCTTCTTGAGACGCGGACGGGGCTTGAAGTAAATCTTGAGCACCTCGGCCTCACCGTTCGGATTGACAGACATATAGAGGATTTCACTCTTGGGCGTTCCCTTGGTGATGTCGTACTCCTTGTCGCGCGTGATGGCCTTGATGGCGCAGCGCTTCATCATGATCGGGCCGTTCTTGCCGTCGCGGTACAGCACGTTGTAGATCGTGCGCTCGTCGTTGCGCTTGAAGACGCCGATATAATAGATGCCCTTCTCGAAGAAGGCCTTGTCGCTGACCTTGGTGATGACATAACGGCCGTCCTTGGTGAAGACGATCACGTCGTCGATGTCCGAGCAGTCGCAGACCAGCTCGGCGTCCTTCATCGACTTGCCGATGCCGAAGAAGCCTTCGGCGCGGTCCACGTAGAGCTTGGCGTTGGTCACGGCGACCTTCGTGGCTTCGATATTGTCGAATTCGCGCAGTTCGGTCCTGCGCTCCCGGCCCTTGCCGTACTTGTCGCGGATACGCTCGTAATAGGCCACGGCGTATTCGGTAAGATGGTTCAGATCGTACTGCGTGGACTTGATGTCCTCCTCGATCTGGCGGATTTCGTTGTCGGCCTTGTCGCTGTCGTAACGCGAAATACGGATGAACTTCAGCTCCGTAAGCCGCTGCACGTCGGAGAGCGTCACCTCGCGGCGGAGCAGTTTCTTGAACGGCTCCAGCCCCTTGTCCACGGCGGCGTAGGCCTCCTCGCGGCTCTTGCTGCCCTCGATGAGCTGGTAGAGCTTGTTCTCGATGAAGATGCGTTCGAGCGACGCGGCGTGCCACGCTTCGTTCAGCTCGCCGAGACGGATCTCCAGCTCACGGCCCAGCAGCCATTTGGTATGCTCGGCCGAGCGGCGCAGGATTTCGCTCACGCCCAGAAAATGGGGCTTGTCCTCCCAGATCAGGCAGGCGTTCGGGGCGATCGAGACCTCGCAGTCCGTGAAGGCGTAGAGCGCGTCGATGGTCTTGTCGCTCGACTCGTCGGGCGAGACCTGAATGACGATCTCGACCCGGTCGGCCGTATTGTCATCGACCTTCTTGATCTTGATCTTGCCCTTGTCGTTGGCCTTGATGATCGAATCCTTGATCGACTCGGTGGTCGTGGTATAGGGAATTTCGGTGATGGCCAGCGTACGTTTGTCGATCTTCGAAATCTTGGCGCGGACCTTCACCGCGCCGCCGCGCAGACCGTCGTTATAGCGGCTCACGTCGGCCATGCCGCCCGTCGGGAAGTCGGGGTAAAGCTGGAATTCGCGGCCCTGAAGATGGGCGATGCAGGCGTTGATAAGCTCCACGAAATTGTGGGGCAGGATTTTCGACGCCAGACCTACGGCGATGCCGTCCGAACCCTGCGCCAGCAGCAGCGGGAACTTGATCGGCAGCGTGACCGGTTCTTCCTTGCGGCCGTCGTAGGTAAGCATCCATTCGGTGGTTTTCTTGTTGAAAACCACTTCATTGGCGAATTTCGAAAGGCGGGCTTCGATATAACGGCCCGCAGCGGCTTCGTCGCCCGTGAGGATATTGCCCCAGTTGCCCTGACAGTCGATCAGCAGGTCCTTCTGGCCCAACTGGACCAGCGCGTCCTTGATCGAGGCGTCGCCGTGCGGGTGATACTGCATGGTCTGGCCCACGATGTTGGCCACCTTGTTGTAGCGGCCGTCGTCCACGACCTTCATGGCGTGGAGAATACGCCGCTGAACGGGTTTCAGGCCGTCTTCGACATGAGGCACGGCGCGTTCGAGGATCACGTACGAAGCGTAATCCAAGAACCAGTTCATATACATGCCCGTCAGTTTGCGCACGCCCCCCTCGTCCTGCGTCAGCCGGTCGAACTTGCCCGCCTTGCCCTGTGGCCCGGCGGCAGGGGTTTCGTCGGCTGCGTCGTCGGCCGTTTCCGGGGTCGAAGCGTCCTCGTTGAGCGGTTCTTCCCGCCCGATGATATCATTTTTATCCGACATATTCTAAAGTCAAAAACGGAAAAACACCTCCCGATTCCTAATTTTTAAATCTCAACTTCTAACCGATCGCAAGGTCCTGCTCGATGATATCCTCCTCGATGCGCAGGTTGTCGATGATGAAGCCCTGCCGCTCGTAGGTATTCTTGCCCATGTAGAACTCCAGCAGGTCGTGGATCGGGTCGTCCTTGGTGATGCGGACCTTGTCGAGCCGCATCTGCTCGCCGATGAATTCGCGGAATTCGTCGGGCGAAATCTCGCCCAGACCTTTGAATCGCGTAATTTCGGCGTTGGCGCCGCAGCGGGCGACGGCTTTCAGGCGCTCGTCCTCCGAATAGCAGTAGTGCGTCTCCTTCTTGTTGCGCACGCGGAAAAGCGGGGTTTGCAGCACGAACAGGTGCCCCTGACGGATCACGTCGGGGAAGAACTGCAGGAAGAAGGTCATCATCAGCAGACGGATGTGCATGCCGTCAACATCGGCATCGGTGGCGATGATCACCTTGTTGTAACGCAGGTTGTCCATGTCTTCCTCGATGTTGAGCGCCGCCTGCAGCAGGTTGAACTCCTCGTTCTCGTAGACCACCTTTTTGGTCAGCCCGTAGCAGTTGAGCGGCTTGCCGCGCAGCGAGAAGACCGCCTGCGTACGCACGTCGCGGCTCTTGGTGATCGAACCCGAAGCCGAATTACCCTCGGTGATGAAGATCATCGACTGTTCGGCCAGCTCGTGCTTGTCGGTGCGGTGGATTTTGCAGTCGCGCAGTTTCTTGTTGTTGAGCGACACCTTCTTGGCCGTCTCGCGGGCCTTCTTCTGGATGCCCGAAATCGCCTTGCGCTCCTTTTCGTTCTCGACGATCTTCTTCTGGAGAATCTGCGCCGTCTCGGAGTGCTTGTGCAGGTAGTCGTCGAGGTGCTTGCCCAGAAAGTCCACGACGAAGTTGCGCATCGACACGCCCGGCTCGATCTCCTTAGAACCGAGCTTGATCTTGGTCTGCGACTCGAAGACCGGGTCGGTGACCTTGACCGAAATGGCGGCGATGATCGACGTGCGGATGTCCGAAGGGTCGTAATCCTTGTGGTAGAACTCCTTGACGGTCTTGGCGATGGCCTCGCGGAACGCCGCCTGATGCGTGCCGCCCTGCGAGGTGTACTGGCCGTTGACGAACGAGAAGTAGCTCTCGCCGTAACCCGTGCCGTGAGCGATCGCGACTTCGATGTCGTCGCCCGAAAGGTGGATCGGCGGATAGAGCGGCTCCTCGGTCATATTCTCGTTCAGCAGGTCCAGCAGGCCGTTTTTCGAGACATAGCTGTTGCCGTTGAAATTGAACGTCAGCCCCAGATTCAGGTAGGTGTAGTTGCGGATCATCTGCTCGACGTATTCGAGGTTGTAGGCGTACTGCCCGAAAACCTCCTCATCGACGCGGAACGAGATGAAGGTGCCGTTCTTCTCCTTCACGCCGCTCTCCCACGTGTCGCTCTGTTCAAGTCCCTGCGCGAAGGTCACCGTGCGGGCTTCGCCGTCGCGGACCGAACGGGCCGTGAATTCGCTCGAAAGCATGTTGACGGCCTTGACGCCGACGCCGTTCAGGCCGACGGTCTTCTTAAAGGCCGAGCCGCCGTACTTGCCGCCGGTGTTCATCTCGCTGACGGCCGCCGCGAGCGACTTGAGGGGAATGCCGCGGCCGTAGTCGCGCACCGAAACCACGTTGTCGGCGATCGAAATGTCGATCTGACGGCCGGCGCCCATGATGAACTCGTCCACCGAGTTATCGACGACCTCCTTGATGAGGACGTAAATGCCGTCGTCGGCCTGCGCGCCGTCGCCCAGCTTGCCGATATACATACCGGGCCGCAGGCGGATGTGCTCCCGCGGCGAGAGAGTAACGATGGCGTCATCGCCGTAATTGTCGTTCGGATTGGTATTGAGTAAATCTGCCATAGTCTATTTTTTGTTTCGGATCTCGGCGAGGGCCGCGCACATGGCGTCGTGCACCTCCTGCATCAAGACGTGCGTCTCGGCCGCAGCGACACGCTCGGCGGAGACGGGGGGCAGTACACGGATCGTAATCCGATTGCCCCAGTTGAACAGCGCGTTCTTCTTGATGAGCGTCTTCGTGCCGTCGAGCACCACGGGAAGAATCTCCACGCCCGCCTCCTTGGCCAGCGTGAAGGCGCCCGCCTTGAAACGGTGTATCTCACCGTCCTTCGAGCGCGTGCCCTCGGGGAAAACGGCCACCGATGCGCCGCGCGAAATCCATAGTTTGCCGTCGCGGACCATCTGCTCCAGCGCTTCGGACGCACGGCCGCGGTTGATGCAGATGTCGCCGTGCAGGACGAGGTACTGTCCGAAGAAGGGGGTCTTGAAAACCTCGCGTTTGGATACCCAGCGGAAATTGAGCGGAATGTAGTAAAGCGTCGGAATGTCGATCACCGTATTGTGGTTGAGCACGATGACGTAACTTTTCTTCGGGTCCACGTACTCCCGGCCGATCACCCGCTGCCGCCAGCGGGGAGGCACGGCGAAGAAGATGCGGACCAGAATGCGCGACAGTTCGTGCACCACGCGGCGGCCCTTGTCGAAAGGATAGCACACGACCAGAGCGACGGCCGACAGCACCATAAAAAAGGTGCAAAGGAACACCAGAAAGATATAGTAAACAGCGCTTATCATAAAATCAGTGTTTCAGGCCTGTCCGCCGCACCCCGCCGCACCCGTCCGGACGCCGTATCGGGCGGAAAACGGCATAGCGGAGCGTTCGGAATAACGTCAGGGGACAATGAGCCATAATAATTCAATCTGCAAATTTAGGAATTATTCGCTGGAATCCTAAATCGGGGAGCAACGATTTTTCAACAAAATATTCACTATAAACTTATAAGCCGGGAGTTTTTAGCAGTCCGCCGAAAAAAATGCGATGAAATATTTGCCCCGTCCCCAAGGTCAGGGCGTATCTTTGCGGTATGAACGGCTGCGCAAAGTTTATGAAGACAACGAAAATCAAATTCAAGATCGGAGAATTTTCCAAGCTCAACCGGATTACCGTCAAGACATTGCGGCACTACGAGAAGATCGGGCCGATCGGGTCGAAGCAGGTGGACAAGCGGACCGGATACCCCTATTACGGCGCATGCCAGCTGGGGCGGATGAACACGATCCGCCATCTCAAGGGGCGGGCTTCACGATTCAGATTCCGGCAGTCAGGCACCCCTGCCGCCATACCCTTTCGACCTCCGTAGCCTGCCGGTGCAGAGGCCGCTATTTATATATGTATCAAAAATTTCTGCAAAAACACAGTACTATGTATTACAAAGTATAAATATTTTTACATATCTTTGCGGAGTAAACTAAAATGCAACGCAGATTACAATCAAAAGCAGAATATTATGAAAAAACTCATCCTCCTTATCCTGCTGCTCGCAATGGCTGCGGCGAACGCAATAGCGGCCCGCATGTATCCGGCCGGCGGCCGCGTCGTGGACGAGCAGGGGCAGGCCGTGGAGTATGCGACGGTGGTACTGCTCAGGGGCGGCGAGCAGGTGGCCGGCATGACGACCGACGACGCCGGACGTTTCGAGCTGAAGGTCCCGACGGGCGAATACACCCTCTCGATCCAGTATCTGGGTTTCGATCCCGTCCTGCGGCAGGTGCGCGTCGAAGCGGACAACGATCTGGGCGACATCGTGCTGAAAAGCTCCTCGACGCAGATCGAAGGCGTGGTGGTCAAGGCGCAGCTGATCCGCCGCGAGGCCGACCGCTTTGTCGTCGATGTGGCCAACGCCCCTGCGGCGATCGGCAAGGACGGCATCGAACTGCTGGAGCGCGCTCCGGGCGTATGGGTGGACGACGAGAAGATCTCGATCAACGGCAAGAGCGGTTCGAAGGTGTACGTCAACGACCGCGAACTGCGCATGGAACCGGCGCAGCTGCTGACCTATCTGCGTTCGCTGCGCGCCGACGCCATCCAGAAAATCGAGGTCGTGCCCACGACCGGCGCGGACTA
>JAJPZH010000134.1 GCA_021204515.1 Alistipes sp.
TGCGGCGACCAGTGCCTCGCGCGAGGGAAAGAGACCGGCGTCGGGCTGCGGCTTCATGTCGGCGTATGCGCGGGCGAATTCTCCGCCGACGAGCATCAGTTCGGCCTCCGGATTTCGGCCTGCGAGGGCGATGATGTCGCGGTGCTCCTGCTTCGACCATGCGCCCAGTTCGAGCATGTCGCCCAGAATCAGCACGCGGCGGCTTCTGCCGCCGGCCGGCTCGGCGAGGAAGTTGAGGACCGAAGCGTGCATGCTCGACGGATTGGCGTTGTAGCAATCCACGATCAGCGTGTTGCGCCCCGTTTCGGTCCGCTGCGAACGGTTGTTGTCGGGCATGTAGCTGCCGACGGCGTGGCGGATGCGTTCGTCGTCGATGTCGAAGTAGCGGCCCACGGCCACGGCCGCCGCGATGTTGAAGCGGTTGTAGTCTCCCTCCAGCCGGTTGTCGATGCCGTCGGCCAGTGTTACGGAGTAATATTCCGCAGCCAGCCCGTCGCGCTCCGCGGCCATGTTGGTCAGCACTTCGTCTTCGCGCGGTACGAAGGCGCGGCCGCCGTTCGCGGCCAGATAGTCCAGCAGTTCGCCCTTGCCGCGGCGGATGCCCTCCGGTCCGCCGAAACCTTCGAGATGCGCACGGCCGATGTTGGTCAGAATGCCGTAGTTGGGTTCGGCGATCGACGTCAGCAGGGCGATTTCGCCGCAGGCGCTGGCGCCCATTTCGACCACGCCGAATTCGGTGTCTCGGGTCATGGCGAGCAGTGTCAGCGGCACGCCGATATGGTTGTTGAGGTTGCCGCGCGTGGCGTAGACTTCGAAACGTTCGGCCAGCACCCGGCTTACCAGCTCCTTGGTCGTGGTTTTGCCGTTGCTGCCCGAAATGGCGAGAATCGGGATCGCCAGTTCGCGGCGGTGTTCGCGCGCCAGCTCCTGAAGGGCTTCGAGCGTGTTTTCGACGAGCACCGTGCGGTCGCCGCTGACAGCCGCAGGATCGTCCACGACGGCATACGCGGCGCCTTTGGTGAGTGCGTCGGCGGCGAACCGGTTGCCGTCGAACGTCGCCCCGTGCAGGGCGAAAAATACGGACCCCGGTTCGATGCGGCGCGTGTCGGTCGAGATGTGCGGATGTTTGCGGAAAATGTCGTATAACTCGGACATAAACTGTTTTTTCAAAAAGTCCCCCTTTGGGGGAAAGGGGGATTTCGGATGTCGGTACGATGCGGGCCGCTGTGCCCGGATGCGTCAGATATATTTGTCTCCGGTGTGGAATTTGACTTCGTCGATGAATTTCTTGATGTTCTGTTCCTCGGAGCGGGGGCAGATCATCAGCACGTCGTCGGTATCCACGACGATATATTCCTTCAGGCCGCTGATGACGGCCACCTTGTCTTTGGGCAGCGAAACGATGCTGCTGCGCGTATCGTAAAGGTAACAACCCTGCTCGGGCACGGCGTTGGCGTAACGGTCCTTGCGCGAATGCTGGTATACCGAGCCCCACGTACCTACGTCGCTCCAGCCGAAATCGCCGCAGCGGACATATACGTTGTCGGCCTTCTCCATGATGCCGTAGTCGATCGAAATGGCGCGGCACTCCGAGAAGACGATTTCGACGGTGGTTTTTTCTGCTTCGGTGCCCAGCGCCTTCATCACGCCGCTGAACATGGCGTGGTGCTCGGGCAGGTGTTTTCTGAACGCTTCGACGATGGTCTGCACCTTCCAGATGAAGATGCCCGAATTCCAGAAGAATTCGCCCGTCTGGAGGAACGTCTGCGCCAGTTCGAGGTTCGGTTTCTCGGTGAAGCATTTGACCTTGCTGATGACGTTGGTGTCCGAAACCTGAATGTAGCCGTAGCCCGTGTCGGGACGTGTCGGTTTGATGCCGACGGTCAGTAGGGCGTCGTGCCTGTCGGCGAATTCGAGACACTCGCCGATGATCCGGCGGAAGTCCTCTTCGTTGAGGATCAGATGGTCGGCCGGGGTGACGATCATCTCTGCGTCGGGATTCCGTTTCAGCAGCGTGTAGGCCGCATAGGCGATACAGGGGGCCGTATTGCGGCCGATCGGTTCGCAGAGCACCTGTTGTTCGCCGATTTCGGGGATGTGTTCGAGTACGAGGTCCTTGTATTTGTAGTTCGTCACGACGAGAAAATTCTCGGCGGGGACGATTTTTGCAAAGCGTTCGTAAGTGTGGCGGATAAACGATTTTCCCGTTCCCAGTATGTCGAGAAACTGTTTGGGCATCGACTGCCGGCTTTTGGGCCAGAAGCGCGAACCGATGCCGCCGGCCATGATGACACAATATTTGTTGCTTGCCATAAGTTATAATATGGAATTAAGTGAGACAAAGATAAAAATATTTTATAACTTTGCCGCCTGTTGCTGGAATAAATATTTTTAGGTCCCCGATGAAAATTAAACTGTTCACCATACCCAATCTGCTGACCCTCTCAAGCTTGCTCTGCGGCTCGTTTGCGGCGGTTTCGGCGTTGGTTTACCACGATCTGGAGCTGGCTTTCTGGCTCACCGTCGCCGCGGGCGTCTTCGACTATTGCGACGGTTTCGCCGCCCGGCTGCTGAAGTGTCCTTCGGCTATCGGCGTCCAGTTGGATTCGCTCTCCGACATGGTCTCGTTCGGATTCGTTCCGGCTTCGGTGCTTTTCGTGCTGTGGAACGACGCGCTTGCGGCTGATGCCGAACCGTGGATGCGTTACGGCGGCAGCGTGCTCTGCTTCGTGGTGGCGGCTTTCTCGGCGCTGCGGCTGGCCAAGTTCAATATCGACGAGACGCAGCACACCGAATTCTGCGGTCTGCCCACTCCGGCCAATGCGCTGTTCTTCGCAGCGCTGGGCTGGATGAACGCCAAAACGGGCTTCGGTCTGGGCTGCTGGGTGCTCCTGCTGATGCCGGTCATGTCGTGGCTGCTCATATCGCCGGTGAGGATGTTCGCTTTCAAGTTCCGGAGTTTTTCTTTTAAAGGCAACGAGATCCGCTATCTCTTTATTGCGCTGTCCGTTGTCCTGTTGGTCGCTTTGGGTGTTCGGGCCGTCCCGATTGTCATTCTGCTCTATATCGTCGTTTCGGCCGTAAACTGGATCGTGACGCTAAAGAACCATGACTCAGCGGCTTGCCGTGAGAAATAATTGCATATTTAAATTTTTTTAATTACCTTTGCCGCGGATTCCCGTCCTATGTCGAGATTGACGAAAAGAATATTGCTGACAGCTTTGCTCGGTCTGTTCCTTACAGTGCCCGGCATCGTCCGTTCGCAGGGGTTCGACGCCAAGACGCTGATGCGTGCGCAGCAGCGCGGACAGACGGGAAACCTGTACGGTAACAATCCGTTCGAGCAGCCCGAAGAAGAGGGCGAGGAGGGCGAACAGCAGCCGCAGGATACGACCAAGAAGGAGCGCAAGATCCGCAAACCGCTCGAATCGTATTTTTTCAGCGATTCGGTCCGCTCGCTGAACAACTTCCGGTGGAACATCAAGCGCGACTACAACCGCGTGGAGATCGGGCCTCTGGACACGACGCTGACCGACTGGCGCATCGACTATCCGTTCTACCGCGAAGAGGTGGGCGACATCGCGCAGGGCGCTCTCGGACAGGCTTCGCTGCCGATGAACTATTTCCGGCGGCCCCGGTTCTTTGACTTCAGTTTTGCGAGTCCCTACTATGCGTACACGTACGACATGGAGAACGTGCCTTTCTACAATACGAAGAAGCCTATAATCCGTATGATGTATCTCGAATCGGGACAGAAGCGTTTCCGGGAGGAGAATTTCAACATCATGCACGCACAGAACGTCTCGCCGACGACGGGATTCAACATCGATTACAAGGCGCGGGGGACGCGCGGCCAGTATATCTGGTCCCGTACCAAGAACCACAACCTCGCGGTGGCGTTCAACCATACCGGCAAGCGCTATTCGGTGCATGCGGCCTATTACAACAACCACATCGAGCAGCAGGAAAACGGCGGTGTGGTCGGCACGTGGGCCATTGCCGATACGACGTTCCAGATGCCGTCGGGCGTGCCGATGAAGCTGGCCGACGCCGAAGCGCAGAATACTTACCGCAACAACGCCTTCTTCGTCACCCAGTCGTATGCGCTTCCGCTGCAGCGGGTAACGGACAGCGATTTCTCGCTGGCCGACCTCTCGGCGGTCTTCATAGGCCATTCGTTCGAGTACAGTTCGTGGAGCAAGGTCTATACGGATATAAAGGCTGGCTATACGAACGAACGGGGCGAACGGGACCCGGAGACGGGCGAATTCAAATCGACGGAGGGTATTTATTACGCGGACTGGTTCATCAACCCCCGCGATACGCGCGACTCGATTTACGAGCGCGTAATTTCGAACCGCTTCTTCGTTCAGGCGCAGCCTTGGGACCGCAACGGCGTGGTAGGCACGGTTGATGCAGGCATAGGGATCGACATGCACACCTACTCGCAGTTCGAAATGAGAGATTTCCTGACGGGAAAGTATACGAAGGTCAATAAGACCAGCTATTTCGCATACGGCTCCGTCGGAGGCAAGATAAAGAAATATGTCGATTGGGATGCGAACCTCAAGTTCTACCCGTCGGGATACAGAGGCGGAGACCTCACCTTGGGCGCTCATCTAGCGCTGACGGGGTATCTCCGCGGACACCCCCTGATTCTCGAAGGCCGGTTCTCGATGGACCGCCGCTCGCCCAACTACTGGCAGGAGAATCTATTCTCGAACCATTATATATGGTCCACTCCTTTGAGTAAGGAGAATGAAACTCGGTTCGAGGTGAAGTTTTCGATTCCCGATTTCGCGTTTGAAGCGGGAGCACGGCAGGGCGTTATCAGTGATAAGATTTATTACAACAACGACAGCCAGATTACCCAGCAGGGTGGAAACGTAAGCCTTACGAGTGTGTACGCTCGCAAAGATTTCCGCATAGGCGGACTTCATTTGGACAACAGGGTATTGTTGCAGTGGAGTACGAATCAAGAAGTTGCACCCGTTCCGCTTTTGAGCGCCTTCCTTTCGTATTATTACGAATTCTGGGTCGTGCGCAATGTACTGCGCCTGCAGATCGGTTTGGACGGACGTTATAATACGCGTTATTATGCGCCCGGTTACAATCCCGCACTGTCGGCGTTTTACAACCAGCGGGAGGTCGAAGTGGGGAATTATCCCTACATGGACGCTTTCGTCATGGGTAAGTGGAAGAGAATGCGGATATTCCTGAAATATCAGCATGTGAACAAGGGACTGTTCGGTAACGGAGAATATTTCTCGGCGGCCAACTATCCGCTGAATCCGGGCATGTTCAAAATCGGTATCTCATGGGGTTTCTATGATTAGCGTATTGTTCTGCGCGGTGTGAACTGCCCGCAAAACAACATTTTATGTTAAAAAAGACAGTTTTAACGTTTACGTTCTTAACAATTCTTACGACATTTTACGGCTTTAACGCCAAGTTCAGTACCCCCGTGACGGACGACATGCTGAACGAAGAGGCCGATTTCGGCAATTCGCTGCTCAGCGACGGCGATTACGTGATTTCGGCCTACGACAACATCATTCGCAACATCAGCGAAAAAGAAGGCCATGACTGGCGCCTGATGAGCGCTATTGCCTACCATGAGTCGCGTTTTACGCCCGACATCACTTCGCGCAGCGGAGCCAAGGGCCTGATGCAGATCATGCCCTCGGTAGCGCGTCAGTTCGACGTTCCGGCAGGCGACATCGCCAATCCCGAGACTAACATATGGCTGGCCAACAAGCTGATGTCGAAGATTATGAGTACGCTCCGTTTTCCTGCGGGAACTTCGGACAAAGACCGGATGAGCATTATACTGGCCTGCTACAACAGCGGTATAGGCCATGTGAACGATGCACGGCGTCTGGCACGTGTCAACGGGGAGGATCCCAATTCGTGGGAGGTGGTAGCCCGGTATCTGCAACTCAAGGCGCAGCCCGAGTACTACGAAAACGAAGTGGTCAAGTGCGGCCGTTTCACCGGCAGCCGGCAAACGCTGGCTTACGTGAACGACGTGATAGGCCGTTATGACAAATATTGCCGGCTCGCCATGAGGTAAATCTCCGCCCGGCAGAACGTAAGTCTGAGTTTCATATCGAAGCGGCTGAACCATCGGTTCGGCCGCTTCTGTTTTTCGTTCTGAGAGGGGCGGCGAAGGACGGGGAACGGCAGTGAGCGATTGGGATGCGGTGCGGAATTGGGACCTGAGGGCCCGTAATGAAAAAGGATGGGACCGCGTCAGCGTCCCATCCTTTTTCATTGCGTTTTTCCGGTTTTAACGACCCCGGGTTAATACACCCATTCGAAGTCGTCTACGTACATCGTGTTCGTCGTACATCCGACCATGAAGTCGCCGTAGGCGCTCGTCGAGCAGGAGATGACGATGCTGTACTTGCCCGTGGGACGCGCCTGCGTGTCGTAGAAATCGAGCGGCAGCGTGATTTCGGTCATCCGGTCGCCTTCGGTCGATTTGTCGATGAACAGGGAGCCGCAGGCGATGATCCTGCCTTCGTCCGTTGCCGTGGTTTCCGTCGGGTCCCAAGTGCCGGTGGGGGCGCCCGTTCCCGAAGCTACCCGGTGACGGGCATTCCAGTCTACGATGGCCACGAAGATCCGGGCCTTGTCCTGATCGCCCTCGCCGATCGGCGCTCCGCTGTGCTTTGCCTGATTGACGATGCCGACCGTCGCATGGTATTTTACTTTCATGCCGTAGGGGCGCGCCGTCCATGTATAGGGTTGTCCGAATTCCACGACGCCGGTCGTCAGACCGTCTTTATAGAAGATACCGGACATCAGGTTGCCTGCAGCCAGTCCTACGATCGGGGGATCCGAGGCCTTCAGCAGAGCGCAGTAACTGCCGCCCATTCCGTCGAAAGTGGCTTGTTTGCAAAGCGATGGCGCGAAACTGTTGTTGCCGCTGGCCCAGAATTCCGCATTTGCGTTGTTGCTCGTGAAGCACGAAAGTTCCGAATTTTCCATATTGCCGTCGGGAATGACGTCGCCCGCAGGAGCGGTGTATTCGGATGTCTCGGTCGCTTCTCCATTTACGAGCAGTCGTAATTCATAGGTCTGTCCCGCGTAGATGCCTTTGGTCCGGACCAGACGTTTGACGGGGATTCCCGCACCGTTGGTCGAGTTCGTCCATGCGGGCACGACGGTACCCGTGAAGATTCCGCTTTCGTCCCGTTCGCCCTTTTGTGTTTCCTGCCATTCGTCGGTACCTTTTATGCGGTATTGGATCACGGCGTCGGGATACTCCTCTTCCGTCGTCATGGCGGTTATGACGCCCGTGTTGTTCCAGAGATCCGTCTCCCGGAAGGCGATTTTCAGGTCGGTATGTTCGACATGGAGCGTCCAGCGTTCCGTCATTTCATGGTAGGTCACATCGACGAAGCGCATCGTTTCGAAGCCCGAAGCGGAGAGTTCTTCCGCCGTGGGGGAGTAGGTGGTGATGTCGGCAGGACCCAGTTTGAGCCGGGTGACCGTAATGTCGCCGAGATTCGTCCCCTTGGCTACATAAGCCGTCGCCGTGCGTTTCTGGGCGTCTATTACCGTTGAGCCGATCTGCCCTGCGACCGTAAAGGCGCGCTCGATCGGCTGTTCGGCCACGATCGTCCATTCGTAGTCCTGATAGAGCGAGAGGGTTACGTACAGCGGCGAACGCAGGTCGAATTCCCCGCTGAGGGGCTGCGACGTTTTGATCTGGCTGATGAAAGCCTCCGTGTCGGTCATCATCGGATTGGAGGTCGCGGCGTCGAACGTAACCCTGTCGATGCCGACTTTGCGTATGTCGGTTTTCTCGTCCAGCGTAAGCGTCACGGTGCGGTTGGCGATGCTGATGCCGGACACGGTGAACCCGCTGCCTTCGACGCCCGCGATTCTGAGTTCGACGACGGGATAAGGTACGTCGTTGTCGATGCACGAAGCGGCTAAAAGAAGCGCTGCTGCCGAGAAGAGTATGCGGAAATATTTCATGTCTTACTGCTTTTTCTTGTCCCACAAATGGATCGTCATGCCGAAATTGATGGCCGCGATGTTGAGCCGGAAGCGCATGTTCGAAGCCTTGCGCGAACCTACCTTGTTGCCGTCGGCATCCTTCTGGGTCACGGAATTGTACTGTATGCCACCCAGCCCGAACGAAAGCGTCGCGCAGACGTTGGGGAAGATGTAGACGGCCGCTCCCGGATTAAACGAAAGTTTTACCTGCGTATTGTCACTGTAGGTGCGATTGGGGCTGCCGCCCTCCTTGCGGTCGGGGTCGTACAGGAAATTCGAAGTACCCGTCGAGAGCGACAGTTCGAATTCGGCAAAGAGTCCGAAACGTCCCTTGGGATCGAGTCCGGCATACGAACGGTGGAAGATGCCGAACGAGTAGTTGTCGCTCGAAAGGTCGATGTAGGGTAGCTGCCCCGACAGGTCGTTGCCCTCTCCGGCATCGAAATAGGTGTTGTCGAGCGTACCGCCCATGTGGCGGTAGCCGAAACGGACGCCGATACAGTTGTTGTCGCGGTAGAAATAGCCGATGAAGGGTTTGACCGTAGCCACCGTACCGTCCGCGTTGATGTTGTCGAGGATGAGCATGATGTCCGTATCGTCGCTCGACAGGGTGCCGTACGATGCCGTCAGACCCATCATTAC
>JAJPZH010000175.1 GCA_021204515.1 Alistipes sp.
CCACCGCGGGCTTCAAGTTTCTCCATCCGGGCCACGCCTTTCTGGTAGGTCACCGAATAGTTGGTTACATAGAAAGTCCCGTCGATCGTAACCGATCCGTTCTCGCAGTTGTGAAGCTCGGCATAGGTATTGAGCCGGAAATCGGCGCTTTTGATCTTGCCGTCGTTGTAAAGCTTCGCTTTGTTGGTGACTTCGACTTCACCCGCCTGCAATGCGGCCGCCGCTCCGTTGTAGAATTCGCAGGAATTATTGACGTTGAACAAGCCATTGACAACGAACGTGCCTTCGTTGACGACGGTCTTGCAGGAGAAACTCGTTTGTTCGGTCGTGAAAGTACCGCCTTCGAATACATAGACGGCCGGATTGACCGCGTTCTGCTGAAGGTTGGCCTTCGTCTCCTTAATATATACTTCGCCGCCCGGAAGCACCGCGAGGGTCGCCTGCCCGACGGTAACCGACGTATTGAGCGTCAGTTTGCCCGCCACGTAGAGAACCGGAGCGGAATGGGGCGAGAACCTCCCGTTCAAATTGATATTGCCCGTAATCTCGGCGCCCGCGGGAATGTAATATTCCGCCGCTGCGGCATAGGGTTTGGCAATCCAGCTGGCTCCGAGATCGATATTACCCGCCGGCGTCTGGCGGATAACGGCGCCTTCGGCGAAGTCGCTTTCCGTCTTGACCGACAGCGTCGGATAGCCGGGCATCGACGAGCTTTCGCTGCGTGTAGCAACGGAAGTGCGGATTTTCGGCGCTTCGGCGCTTTTCATCACGGCGCCCGCAACGTTGAGAGCCGCGGAAACCGGCTGCATGCTGACCGACACGGTACCGTCGGGCAGGGTAGTCTGCACATAAAGGTTCCTGACCCCGGCGGGCAGCGTCATGGCCGTCGAGAAGGTAGGCTGCGAAGCCTTTACGACACCCATCGCAACGATATTTCCGTCGGCCAGCACGGGCGACGAATAGATACGTACGACGGCATAGTCGGGAACGAGTCCGCCGACGCTCGGCATACCGACCGCAGCCGATACGTCGCGCGTCATTTTCCAATCGAAGTCCGCAGGCACGGCAGCAACGGGCTGCTGTCCGCCGCCTTCGCTCGTCTCTTTTTGGCATGAAATAGCCAAAAACGTTGTCGCAAACAATGCGACAGCGAAAAGTCGTTTCATAAATTCGATAATTTTAGTCTATTCCTTGTGCATTGCGCACATTCTTCGAGACAAAGATAAACATTATTTTCAATTCCAAATCATTTCCGCTCATTTATTCAACAAAACAGGTCGTTTTCGCAATATTGGCATGCAAAATTCCGGCCGCGAAAAAGGTTTTTCCAAAAAAAATATCCCATAGCGAGCGTAAAACCCGAAAAAACCGCTATATTTGCACTATTGGAAATAGATCCGAATGCTGAAAATGACTGTAGTGAACACATACGCCAGCCCATACTGCGGAATCCTCCGCAGTATGATGACTATGGGTATGATGTGCATGCGCAGCCGATTCCGCCGGGTGTAACCTTTCCGTATGCACGAACGACACAATCCGGCTTCCTTTGAGGTCGGATTTTTTTGTAACGAACAAATAACGAAATATGACTCCGAAAAATTACCGATTCGAAACGCTACAGGTACACGCAGGCCAACAGCCCGATCCCGTAACCGGTTCGCGCGCACTGCCGATCTACCAGACCACCTCTTATGTATTCGACAGCGCCGAGCAGGGTGCCGCACGCTTCGCTCTGCGTGAAGAGGGTAACATCTACACCCGTCTGAGCAACCCCACGACCTCGGTTTTCGAAGAGCGCATGGCCGCACTCGAAGGAGGTACGGCCGCCGTAGCCGCCGCATCGGGCATGGCCGCACAGTATCTGGCATTCAGCAATCTGGTCGAAGCGGGCGACAATATCGTCAGCACGTCGTTCCTCTACGGCGGTACGTTCAGCCAGTTCAAACATACGTTCGCCCGAATCGGCGTCGAAGTGCGCTTCGCTCAGGGCGACGACATCCGAAGCATCGCATCGCTCATAGACGACCGTACGAAAGCGGTTTATCTGGAAACGATCGGCAATCCCGAATTCAACGTACCCGACTTCGAACCGATCGTCGCGCTGGCGCACAAACACGGCATTGCGGTAGTGACCGACAATACGTTCGGCGCGGGCGGATTCCTCTGCCGGCCGATCGAATGGGGCGCAAACGTCGTGACGCACTCGGCGACCAAGTGGATCGGCGGTCACGGCACGAGCCTCGGCGGGGTAATCGTGGACGGAGGTAATTTCGACTGGGGCAACGGCAAATATCCGATGCTGAGCGAACCCTCGGAGGGGTATCACGGCTTCAACTTCTGGAAAGAGTGCGGCAAAACCGCCTTTGCGACCCGCACCCGCTGCGAAGGGCTGCGCGACATCGGCCCCTGCATCAGCCCGTTCAACGCCTTCCTGCTGACGCAGGGACTCGAAACGCTCTCGCTGCGCGTACAGCGCAGCGTAGACAACGCCCTCGAGATCGCGGAATGGCTGGAAAAGCATCCCAAAATCGAACACGTCAGCTATCCGGGACTCAAAAGCAGCAAGTACCACACGCTGGCGAAGAAATACCTCCGCAACGGTTTCGGCGGCGTGCTGACGTTCCGTGTGAAAGGCAGTGCGGAGCAGGCGTCGAAGATCGTAGACAACCTCGGTCTGATCAGCCATCTGGCCAACGTCGGCGACGCGAAAACGCTGCTCATACACCCCGCATCGACCACCCACGCCCAGCTCGACGAACAGGAACTGGCCGCTTCGGGGGTATATCCCAACCTGTTGCGGCTTTCGCTCGGCATCGAGCATATAGACGACATAAAGGAAGACCTGAACGAAGCGCTGAAACATCTGTAATGGAACCCCGCATTTACATAGCCCCCGAACCGTTCCGGCTGGAAACGGGACACACGCTGCCGGAGCTGAAGATCGCCTATCACACCTACGGCGAACTGAACGCCGCGTACGACAACGTGGTGTGGGTATGCCATGCGCTGACGGCCAATTCGGACGTCGCGGACTGGTGGCCGCACACGGTCGAAACGGGGAAATTCCTCGATCCGGCGCGTCATTTCGTCGTCTGCGCCAACATCCTCGGCTCGCACTACGGCACAACGGGACCGCTTCACACGAATCCGCAAACCGGCACACCGTACTACCGGGATTTCCCGCCCTTCACGATCCGCGACATCGTGCGGGCGCACATCCTGCTGGCCGACGCCCTCGGCATCGGACGCATCGGCGCGCTGGTCGGAAGTTCGGTGGGCGGATTTCAGGCCGTCGAATGGGCCGTCACGGAGCCGCAGCGCATCGGCAAACTGGTGCTGATCGCCACCTCGGCCAAGGCGTCGCCGTGGAGCATCGCCATCGACGAGACGCAGCGCATGGCCATCGAAGCCGACCGGACGTTCGGCGAGCCGCGCGACGACGCGGGAATGGCCGGTCTTGCGGCGGCCCGCGCCATCGGCCTGCTGACCTACAGGGGATCGCTGGGCTACAACCTCACGCAGCAGGACCGCGAGGAGCTTCCGGCCGTGCACCGCGCATCGAGCTACCAGCAGTATCAGGGAGAGAAGCTCTGCAGACGCTACAACGCCTACTCCTATTACGCCATTCTCAACGCATTCGACACCCACGACGCAGGACGCGGCCGCGGCGGGGTAGCGGCCGCCCTGAGTCGGATCGCGGCCCGCACGATCGTCGTCGGCATTACGACCGACATCATCTTCACTCCGGCCGAGATGCGTGAACTGCAGGGCATGATCGCCGGAAGCGTCTACCACGAAATAGACTCGCCGTTCGGACACGACGGATTTCTGGTCGAGCACGAACAGCTGAACGACATCCTCCGTCCGTTCATGAATAACGAATAATCAACAAACATGCAGCATATGGGTAAAATTAAAATCGGCCTGTTCGGATTCGGCGTCGTCGGACAAGGTATTTACGAAGTGGTCCGCAAATCGAAGAACGCCAATGCCGAAATCGTCAAAATCTGCGTCCGCTCGCTCGACAAACCCCGTTCGATCGACCGTTCGCACTTCACGGACTCTCCGGCGGAGATCCTCGACAATCCCGAAATCGACCTGATCGTCGAGGTGATCGACGACGCCAAAGCGTCGTACGACATCGTGAAAAGCGCCCTGCTGAAAGGGATTCCCGTCGTTTCGGGCAACAAGACGATGCTGGCGCACCACCTGCCCGAAATGATCGAAATCCAGAAAAAGCACAACGTGGCGCTGCTTTACGACGCCTCGTCGTGCGGTTCGATTCCGGTCATCCGCAACCTCGAAGAGTATTACGACAACGACCTGCTGCTCGAAGTGAAGGGTATCCTGAACGGTTCGTCGAACTACATCCTCTCGCGCGTTTTCGACCACAAGGATTCGTACGCCAACGCACTCGCGCAGGCGCAGGCGCTGGGATTCGCCGAAAGCGACCCGTCGTTCGACATCGGAGGCTACGATTCGCTGTTCAAACTGGTAATCATCACGGTACACGCGCTGGGCACCTATGTCGCGCCGGAGCGCATCTTCACCTACGGCATCTCGACGATTCACGATGCGGACATCCAGTACGCCCGCGAGAAGAACGTCAAAATCAAGCTGGTGGCGCAGGTCGTGAAGGTGAGCGACGAACACTTCACGATGTTCGTCATGCCGGAGTTCGTGACGCCCGCCAAGTATATCTACAGCGTCGACGACGAGTACAACGGCGTGGTGATCCGCGGTGAGTGCTACGACCGGCAGTTCATGTTCGGCAAGGGAGCCGGAAGCCTTCCGACGGCTTCGTCGATCCTGAGCGACATCATGGCCCGCCTGCACGGCTACCGCTACGAATACAAGAAGCTGAGCTATATCCAGAAGCCCGACTATACGACCGACATCACGCTGAAGATATACGTCCGGTACACGGATACCGACATTCACGGCATCCTGAACTTCACGAAGATTCACGAACAGTACACCAGCGAAAAGAGCAACTACGTCATCGGCGACATCCTGCTGAGCGAACTGATCGACAAACGCGACCGGCTCTGCGGCGACGACGTGTTCGTGGCCAATATTCCGATCTTCTTCCTGAACCGCGACTGACGCCGGGCGCGACCGGGCAAAACACAAAAAGACGCAGTGCAACCGCACTACAGAAAAGGTCCCCGTTTTCGGGGACCTTTGTTTCGTTGCAGCGGTTCAGCGCACTATTTCGCGTCTTTCACGCAGCGAAGCGAGACTCCGTTAGCGGCAGTTTGCGGCGAAATCGCCGGATTGCCGCCGGACGCATAGAACAACAATACGCTGTAGCTACTTCCTCCGTCGTCAGTCGTGGCACTCATCAGATAACCGCTTTTAGCAGACGAGACATAGTTCTTTGAAACGGAATTCCACATGCCGGCGAGCGTAAACCCGCAATCGGGCCCTGCGGCCAGCGTTTGCAGTTCGTCGATATAAGGTACATGCCAGCCCGCAGGGCAGATTCCCCGAACCGGAGCGCCGGAAACGGCCTGAGCGCCGCCCAGCGCCACAGTAAAGCTGTACAGCATGCCGTGTTCGCGGACATATTCCGCATCTTCGTTGCCGTCGGGATACCAAATGCCCTTCGTCAGCAACGCTTCGTCGGGCACATAGCGCAGGTTCTCGGCCATCCATACCGTCTCCCCGACAGTCGTCGTCCGGTAGGTCACGCCCCCGTAGGAGAGCGTCTGCGAATCGTCGCCGTCATCACCGCCGCCGCTGCCGTCGAGCGATCCGCCGTCTTCCCAATCACCGATATCGCCGCTGAGCGAAATTTGGATCTCCTCGTTGGTAACGAGAACCGACATATCGTACCGCCTGCCGCTTTCGAGCTGTGCCGAAGAGAGGGTTTTAGTGTGGCTCCTGCCGTCGTCCGTGGTAACCGTGACGGTCAGGGCGGACTGCTGGGGCACCAGAATCGCGCGATAGGTAGCGCCGGGCTTCACCTCGCAGGCTTTAACCTCCGCAGCAGCGACGCCGCTTTTGGCCGCCGCCTTCGGCACCGAATAGTCGATCTCGGCCGTCGGAACGAGTCCGCCGACGCTGACTCCGGTCACCGCCGCACTCGAACTGTTGGAGACCACGATCGTCAGCTGCGACATCACATGGTAGAAAATCATGCCGACAGGCGCCGAAACGGGCGTAACGTCGGTTTTCACGGCCGCCAGCAGGTCGGACGGCCCGTTGCCCTGCGTCTGATCTGCGGCGACGGTGAATTCGTCGGGTCTTCCGCCTTCGGCATAGGGATAATAGGCCGTCAATACGGACTTTTCATTCAGGTCGTTGTATCACGACAGTCCGGACGCCGTAAAAGCCGTGCCGTCGTAGGTCATCGGCACGTTCTCGGCGTACAAGGCACTCCCTTTGGAAATCGTCAGACCTATACGGTCGCCGGTATCGAAATGCAAGCCCGTGACGCGCGTACGGATGGCCGGAGCGATCTTCACGCAAAGCGTACCTTTCTCGGACTCCGCGCAGCCAGCCGCTAAGAGGGCTGCCAGAGCCATGAACAAAATCTTTCTCATCTCTTGATAATCGTAAAAAGTGACTTTTCAGTACAAAAATAAACCTTTTTACGTTATTATCAAGTCTTTCCGCTAATTTTTGTAATAGGATTCGTCGAGTCCGAGAATGAAATCGTCCCGGCGGCGGAACGTGACGAGCGTGAGCGCCAGCACCAGCGCCGCATTGAAGAAAAACGGGAAACGGTCGCTGTGGGTTCCGAACAGATGCCGGAAAAGGTCCACGATAAAGGGACAGACCATCACGGCCAGATAGTTCATCGCCATCACGAACGACAGCGCCAGCGTCGCCGAGCGCGGCGGGGCGATCGTCGCCGCCTTGTCGTAAATGACGGGCTGGATCACACCGTAACCGAAACCCGCGCACAAAACCCCGACGACGAGCATCGTCTTGTCGCGGAAAATACCCACGCAGAGCAGCCCGGTGCAGATCAATGCGAGCGAGACGAGGTTGACGCTGCGCGTCAGCCGCCGGATGATCCTGTCGATGAAGAGTCCCGGCAGCATGATCGCCAAGAAGAAAAGCGAAATCAGCACCCCGGAGAACGAACTGTCGATCTTGTAGTCGTCGATCAGGAACGACGCATAGAACGTCACGACCAGCACGGCATAGGTAGCGAAGAAATAGAACAGCATCAGCCCGACGAGTTTGCGGCGGTCGATCATTTTATGGCGCATTTGGATACTCTGTTCCGGTTCGGGCCGGGAACGCCCGCGTTTGAGGAAAAACGACAAGGCCAGCGAGACGCCCGGCAGGGTATAGACCAAAAAGGGAAGGTGCCAGTCCACATCGGCCAGATAGCCCGTAACGACAGTAGCCAGCACAAGAGTCAGGTTGTTGATCGACGAACTGTAGCCCAACTGGCGCACGCGGTAGTCGCCCGTAAAATAATCGACCACCAATCCCGTCGAAAGCGGAATCACCATGCCTGCGCCGATGCCGAGGATACAGCTGATGACGATCAGCCACGCCATGCTCTTGGCAAAGATGCAGGCGACGCCGCTCAGAAAGAAGACCGCAAGTCCGACGGTGAGAATCCGGAGTTTGTCCCTGCCCACGGAGAGACGTCCCGAAAGCAGCACGAAAGGGATGATAAGCAGCGACGGAAGCGAGGTCAGCATCTGAATTTCGAGGTCGGTGGCTTTGGGAAATATCCGGTTCAGATCCCCCAGAATCGGAGATATGGCAAGTCCCGGCAGCGAGGCGATCGCCGACACGGACCAGATCGCCAGCAATACCGCAAGCGAGATCGTACCTTTTCCTGTTTTGATTTTCATTGCCCGGTAGTTTACCGTCCCACACCGCAACTGTTATACCAAACAAAAACGGGCCGGCAGCATGCCGACCCGTCGTCTTGCATATCGGTCGTTTACCGACTTTTCACCTTCACGCAGCGCACCTGCATACCGTTGGCGCGGGCATATGTCTCTGCCGAGGCGATACCGCCCGTTTTGGTGAGTTTCTCGTACCAGAAGTGAAGCGCGTTCGACTCCGCGCCGTTCACGGCAGTAGACCAGTAAAGCCCCTCCCAAGGCTGTGCGACATCCGCACGGGTATACAGCTTCATCTTCGCTTCGTCTTTCGGAATATAAATATTCTGAATCTTGCCGTCATCGTAGCGGCGGCGTCCGCCGCCCCAGCAACACAGTCTCTTTTAAACAAAACCGCCCCCCCCCGCCAACCCCCCCACGGGGTGGGGGGGGGTGGGGGGTAAAAAAAAAAAGGGGGGGGGGGGGGGGG
>JAJPZH010000097.1 GCA_021204515.1 Alistipes sp.
CCCCCCCCCCCACCCATTTTTTTTTCAAGCAGAAGACGGCATACGTCATGATTCCTAGTCTCGTTGGCTCGGATATGTGTATAAGAGACAGACCCAATGTGAAAAAGATTGTCAATAATTTATTCATAGGATTGAGCCGTTATTACTTATGAGATAATACGCTTTCGGCACGAATACCCGGGTATTCGTGCTGTGTCAACAACTTCGTTCTGAGGTGTCAGAAAATTTTTTTGAGGGGGGGGGAAATGACCGGCGCCAATTTTACACAGCCGTTGCGAATGCGGCTGCCAAAATCAGGTCGAACGGATATCCGGGCAGAAGTATGCATGTGGTAACAATGACAATTGCAAAATTACATTTTTTTTGGAATATTTCTATCAAATTTCTAATCCTGCCTGTTTATTGATTTGGAAAGTAATACGACGACAACCGAACTCAGAATCTATCTTGAGTTCGGCTGTTTCCGATTTAAGAAAGTCCGGTGTTTCGGTTGTCGTCATTTTGATGCGATACCCGAGTAATTTCCGGGTCATCGTTTTTACGAAAAATATTTACATCTTGTTTTTTATGTTTATTTTTGTAGAAGTATTCTTCGTCTTCGGGCGGGATAGGGTTCATATATCAGCTAATATTATGAAAAAATTATTTTTATGTTTATCGTTCGGGATTGTTGTATCATCCGTATCGGCGCAGCAGATCGAATATCAAACATTTGTTTATACAGATCCCGGATTGGCCGATGAAATTCAACACCTGAGTTTGGAAACGGAACGTAGCGTAGGTTCGGATATGCTGGATGCAACGTTTAACGCTACAAAAGGAATTGCATCCGGCTGGGTGACTTCGCTCGTAGATATGGGCGTTAATGCCATTGCGTCGTTGGTGACGGTTAATTCGCGGCATCGTGCGGAATGGAATGCAATGATAGAAAAGGAGAACGTATTCGAAACGACGTTGAATACACTTTCGGATCTCAATGATTTTTACGAGAAACCTTCATTTTCAGGGCCTATGGATCCGAAAGGAATGGTTTTCAATGGCATCGGTTGCCTCAAGACCGAAGACAGCGATACGACGTTCCATATCTCGTGTCATATCGACAGGCGCAAACTTCATCGTATTATAGATCATTCAAAATTCGAGTTGGTTCTCGACACGCTTATTATCAGTCCCCAGCATTCGAGTCTTCCGAATACGCCCCTTGATTCCCTTTTCGTTCGACGAACGGAAAGATTATAATTTTACGATGAGCATACGGATTACCTCGTCATGGATCAATAATGTTGCGGCGCTTCAGAAAGATCAGCTCCTCGGCGAGTTTACCATCAATTTGCCCGTTAATCCGTCGGATCTCGATGATGATGGCTATTTCCGATACATTCGAGGTTGCAACGATGAACCGAGATATCGTATTGCAGGCGAAAGTTTCATCGTTCCGCGTTCTTTTATGGGTTTCCGTGATCAGAATGACGAATATCACGACTGCTGGGGAACCGGTGAATATAAGGTTTCGGTTACGATAAAGGAAACATGTGACATTACGGACACTTATCGAGCCAATTGGAAAGCAGATTACAAGAAGCGTAAGCGTATGAAGCCTTCGGAAGGTATTTTGTCCCAAGGTTGGGAGATGGTTCGTAACCAACATTGGGATGAAATGACCCAGTCGTGGATCATTACCACGCTGAAAGCTCCTGCTGGAGTCGTTTCCCGAACCGTTAATGAAAGCATGAAATATCAGGCTTCGGGGCAATCTTCACAAAACACGACAAAAGGCAAGTGATGAAAAAATGTTTTCTATTGCTATTGGGTTGTGTATTCGTATATGGCACGGCTGCGCAGAGTGTCGTATCTGATTCGTTGTTTGCACGGGGCGTAGAGCTATATGCTCAGGAGCGTTTTTCCGCTGCGATTCCGTTTTTTGAGAAATGCGACAGTCTTGACTGCGCCACATTGCCTGGGACAAGCAATCGCCGGGGATATTCGTCACAGTGGATGGCGGCCTGTTACCATCGGCTGGGAGAGGATGTGCGAGCCGCCGAAATCGATCCCAATTATAATTATACGGCGTCTCCTGTCGATCGGCGTCTTACGGTGGAGGCAGATTCTCTCTCCGCAATTGGGATAAGCTATTGTGACGCTCAAGAGCTGGAACAGGCCATTCCTTACCTTGAACAGGCAGCTGATCTTGCGATGTCTGTCGTCGGTCCCAGTCATCCGTATTTTGGCAATGCCTTGAACGAATTGTTGCTTTGTTATGGGCTGAAAGATGATATCGACAATTTCAGTCGGACGTTGTCCCGGCTGTTCCTCATCTGCGAGGGCAATCCGCAGTGGGGGACAGCCCGGATTCGCATGGTGCTGAACACTCGTTTGATGTCGAACCCGGATATATGTATGTTATTGATCGCCTGTCTTGAACGTTATCGTAATACTGAAGCATACGGTGCTTTCGATGGGTATTATTCCTTCGCAGTTCGGTCGCTCATGGATAACTTGGCTGAAGGCGGAAATCTCGGGAAAGCTGTTTCGCTTGCCGAAGACATTCGTAACGCAATGGCGCGTGATGAAATTGTCAATGAAAACCGGTATCAGCACCTAAAATCGCTTCAAACACTTTATTTCAATGTTGCAATCGGCAAGTATGTCGCGGACTCGGGTTTAGATTTCAGGTCGGCCTTGAAATCCGTATTTGACGAACTTGCGTCGGTTACAACGGCATTGTATGGACAGGAATCGACGGAATGGATGGATTTGCAGGCGGAGTTTGCGATCTACTATGCCAATGTAGATGTGGATATGGAAAAATCCGCATTTCACCTCTGCCTGCCCTTCGAACAGGCAGAGCGGCCGATTTCAAAGATATACGAACTATGTCTGGTCTATTTTTTGAGTAAGAACTATCCTCTTTTCGATTATGTGGGTTTGGATGAATCCTATCTAAAATACGCGGGGCAATTGGTCGATCTGGAGAATATCAGGGTCGATGACTGTATCGAACTTTGGTCTGGAATTGCAAATGCCTACAGTGGGATCGATAAAACGGTCAGTATAAAAATCTACCTGCAACTCTCCGAGCGAGCCAAAGCCGTAAATGCTTTCAAGGAACAAATGGCTTTTTTGCGTCGTGCTGCGGCACAAACTCAATTCTCTGGTGACTATCGTACGGCTTTGGAATATTATAAAACTATTCGGAATTGGTATTTCGCGCCTGAGAATGCCGGGGCTGTTTCCCCGGGTATGATCGCTTCGTCCCTTGCTTCGATGGCCTACTGTGCCAAGGAGTTGGCGGATCGACAGGAATTTGAGGCTTATCGTGCTGAGGCTATAAAATATTATCAGGTTGCCAACAGCCAGCCGAATATTTCTTTGGATGACAAGATCTATAATATTCAAGAAATCGCAACCCTAAAAGAACTGTCTTTCGACAATATATTTGGGAATTGGAATGCTGCGTTGGACGATTATAAAGAAATACTTCGTATAGCGGATACATCCGGAAGCGATACGGAGCAGAGCAATAATTGCAAATGGGGAGCACACCATAATCTCTCCTTGAGATATGCGGCATTAGAGGATATCGAATCGGCTCTCTATCATGCCTCCCAGGCTCTCACGCTTGTGACCGATACCCTGGATTACCGTTATTCTGCCACTCTGGAAGATCTTGGCCGCGCCTATTTCCGTTCTATCGAACCGGAATTGTCATCGGATTATTTCTATAACGCCGCGTTGTTGTCCGAATATCGGGTATTGGCGATGGTAAATACACTTAGTGCGGCTCAAAAAGAGACCGAGTACGAGGTCTTGATTCATCTTTGGGAGAGATGTGCCGACAATTTGTTTTATCTTGGAGAGGTGCAGAGTGCCGTGGATTGTTTGGAGCACCAGCTGAAAATCGTATCCATGGCATATGGTGTCGATAGCCCGGAATACCGGATGCATGAAATGCAACGATGCGACAAGATCGCCCGGTTTTATGCGCAATACATCAATATTGCACCCCCGAACTCTGCTTTATTCAAATATGTTCGCAATGAAAATGCGGATCTGACGGAGGTGCAAAAGGCACTTGGTGCGAAGGCACAATTGCTTTTTCAGGAGAAGCCGACAGCCGAAGCATTATATGATCTTGCTTTGGATTACTCTGTGCAGGGACAAGATTCTGTACAATGCATAATCTATTTACAAAAGGCTATCGAAATCGCACAGCAAGAGAATCCACAATCTTTTGTACTCGATGAGGTTTATAATGACGCTACAGAGTATCTTGCACGCAACCAAGGCCCCAAAATACTGCTTGATTGTTACAAACGACAGGAGCATGTCTATGCGGGCCTTTCGGATAAACGTGAAAAATATTTTCAAACTCTGGCAAATATTGCCCGGACATACCGGATACTGGGGGAGTCACATCTTACCGAGGTATATTATGAGAAAGCGCTCGTGCTTGCTGATTCCTGCCGGATGGAAGCGGCAGATCTTTTGGCGCTCGATTATGCGCGATTTTTATTCGACAACGGGAAGTACGATAAGTTATTACCTCTTTATTCCAGGGCCACTGGAAAATGGAAAGAACGGTTATTGGTGGCTTTCCGGGGACATACTGCACAAGAACGCGAAAAAACATGGCTTACTGAAGGTGATTTTCCTATTCGGGTGGGAGAATTACTGAAAAGTTATTCCGCGGTAGCCATCGATGATGCGATGATCTACGATAACTTGTTGTTTCGAAAGAATATTCTGCTCAATACCTCGATCAATGCGGTCAATCTCATAAAAGCTTCCGGCGATACGCTGTTGCTTCGAAAGTTCGAGCGTGTGAATGCGCTCAAACAACGATCCGCTATTGGTGAAGACTCTATCGAAGTTTCTTCGGGGCGGATGCTTCCGCGCATTCAGTTGCAGCGGCTCATCAACAAACTCGAATATGAAGTCATCGCACGTTCGCAGATGCTTGACGATGTAACGGTTGGTTTGGAATGTTCGTGGCAGGAGGTTCAGCGGGCCTTGTCCGAAGGACAGTTGGCCGTCGAGTTTTCCCGCTATCAGGATATCAACGGAATAAGTCGTTATGGCGCGGTAGCGTTGGGAGCTCAGGGAACGCCTGTATTCATTCCGTTATGTGAGGAGAAACTTTTGCTACAAATCCGGCGGAAAGAGAGTGTCTATACGGAACCGGATTTAGCCCGTTTGATCTGGCAGCCTATTCTTTCAAGATTCGAACATATTACCACCGTCTATTTTGCTCCAGACGGGGAGTTGCACAACATGCCGATTGAATTTACAGCAGGTTTCGACGCAGAAACTCCCATGTCGGAAATGCGGAAGATGTACCGTCTTTCCTCTACGCGGCAACTTACATTGAAAAAAAGTGAATCACAATTTTGCCGCGCCATTCTTTACGGCGGTTTGAAGTATGATATGGACAGCAAGCAGATAATGGATGATGCTGAAGTGAACCGTTATTTGCGGGATTTTACTGTTGAAAATAATCCTGCTGTTGGGGATTCAATTTTATTACGAGGCGGTGTCGAATATCTTCCGGCGACGCGGAAAGAGACTGAGGAAATACGCATAATGCTGGATGCCAATGAGGTCGAAACTGAATTGTTTTCCGATTTCAATGGTACGGAAGCCTCGTTCAAGCGGCTCTCCGGGCAGCTAATTCCGATTATACACATTGCCACACATGGATTTTATTGGCCTGAGACTGTAACTCGCAACAGGAGAAATCCGGATTTTATGGAGTCGGAGGCTATATCGAATGGTGAGGATAGGGCCCTGATGCGTTCCGGACTCCTGATGTCCGGGGCGAATTATACGCTCAAGGGTAAGAAGCTTCCCGGGCAAGTTGACGACGGAATTCTGACTGCTAGAGAAATTTCACAGATGGATTTGCGGGGATTAGACATGGTGGCTCTTTCTGCATGTCAGACTGGCCTTGGCGATATCGGCGGGGACGGCGTGTTCGGACTGCAACGGGGTTTCAAGAAGGCCGGGGCCGGAACCTTGTTGATGAGCCTTTGGAAGGTAGCAGATCAGGCAACACGGCTATTAATGACGGAATTCTATAAAAAATATCTTTCCGGCATGGGTAAACGGGCTGCATTGATTGAAGCCCAGAAATATGTTCGCAATTACGAGCAGGTTATCAAGGTGAAACAATGGAACCGTCAAGCGCCGGTCACACCGCAGGAGAGGGAAGAGTATCGTAAGGCACCGGTTGTTGTTCGGACTATAAAACCCTATGCAGAACCACGTTATTGGGCTGCATTTGTTCTACTCGACGCTCTGGACTGAGCATATAATCGTGATTATCCTGAACCATTAAAAATTATGTTCGGTTCATGCGATGACATCATTTACTGAGGAGTTGCCCTTTCTTTCACGAAAAGTTAGACAGTAAATTATTAAAACTTTGAAAGAGTTTGGTGTTGCACGGGCTTCCGGATTGTCTGTTCTCTTTCGTCGGCTATCTTTGCTGATGGATATCACGGTGATACTGTCGTCCGCAGATCGTCTGTTTCGTGCCCGCGCTTTTTTACAAACGGTATAGTCTATTGGGGTATTTTCTTTCCGCATTGTTTCGTAACGCTGGAAATGCCCCAATAGGCCAAAGGGGCTGGAGCTCCTCTGGATACCCCGATGGCGGCAACTGTTACCGAAATTTCAACCTCCTAAAACTACTGCCATGATGAGCTATGTCGTATTGTATATCGAAAAGGCTGCCGGACCGGATGCCGCCATGTCGGGACACATTGAGCGGAGAATAACATCCGCCAACATTATAATGATATTCGCCTACCTGAACGAAGAATTAGTCGAATTTCCCAAAGGAGTGACCAATCGTAAAGAAACGATTTGCACAGACTGGATAATGTCGGATTGGAACGCAAGATCGGAAAGAACTAAGTGAGGGCATTGCGCGTCGTAATGTCTGGAAACCCCGAAGATATGAAATGCATCCGACAGGCGGGGTAGTTGGACGCATGGTGTAAGGATTCCTGCGGCTGGTTGCAAAAGACTTTCGGAAAGGGAAACGTCATGTCGGCCGTCTTGCACATGGACGAGAAGATGCCTTATATCCATGCGACCGTCGTGCCGATTGTCCGGGATGAGCGGTGGACGGCTAAGTTGAAGCGAGTGAGGAACGTGGTAAGCGAAAAGCGAACCTAGAGGTCTTGAATTCATGTTCTTTAAGTTATATGTATTGAAAATGAGAAAGATATAATTGACTTTTTTGTTCTGAGATGATTTAGAAAATGATATTTCTTCACCTAAATCTTTTTTCATTTCTGTTTTATATGTTCTCCGATTAACTTGTTGTCGACCGGGAGTAATGTCGCTTCCGGATAAATCGACAAAAGTATGATAATAGGTTATTTACGGGTAAGTACAGGCCGTCAGAATCCGGCCAATCAACAGGATGAGATCCGGCGTTTCGCCGAAAGCCGGAGTATCCGTATTGACAGTTGGGTTACCGAGGTGATCAGTGGAAAAACACGGGAGAAGGATCGCAAACTCGGTCGGCTGTTGAAACGAATGAAGCCGGGTGATACGTTGATCGTCACGGAGATTTCGCGTTTGAGTCGTACGTTGACGGATATCATGGCGATTATGGGTAAATGTCTGAATCGGGGGATTAACCTCTACACGACTAAGGAACGCTACGAATTCGATAATTCTATCAATAGCAAGGTTTTGGCTTTTGCTTTTGGGTTGGTTGCGGAAATTGAACACAATTTGATCTCCATGCGCACGCGTGAAGCTTTGGCTTTGAGGAAGGCTGAGGGACAGGTGCTGGGGCGCCGTAAGGGCAGTTTTACGAAAATGAATGTCCTGATTGAAAATCGTTCGACGATTATCCGCATGTTCAATGACGACAAGTCGATCACGGATGTCTGCGGGCGCTTTAAGATTTCGCGGGATACCTTTTCTAAGTTTCGCAATATGGATTCTTCGGTTTGTCGGGCGCTTAGGAAGAAGGAAGATCGTCGTATTTCCGGATTCGGTAAAAAAACGGCCGGATCTACCCGGTAAGAAATCTTGTAACAGGCTCGACTGAACCTTTGGATCTTTCAGCACGAGGATACGACTGGGATTTTATAGTTTTCTGTGATCAATATCCGAATCGTCTGGAACGTTGCTTGGGATAAGGTCGTTTGGCATAAGCACAAAAGCCATGATATCGGGTCATGGCTTTTGTCGTTGGTTAAAA
>JAJPZH010000168.1 GCA_021204515.1 Alistipes sp.
ATTGTCCTTCCAAAACCCACCAATCAAGCACCGGGAGCAAATGCCACGCAAATATCAAACCACACCAAAAAACCGGGGGGGGGAATTTCGCACTTTTATCGGCTAAAACAGCCATTTCATAGGCTTTTTAGGCCCATTCGTACCATATCTTCGACCGATGCCCCCGGATTTTCGCGCAAAATACCGCGGAGCACCTTCTCAGCAGCCGTTTTGGCAAAACCGAGCATGACCAGCGCCGCGAGCGCCTCTTCGAGTTTCTCGCCGTTACCGGCAGCGGGAAGAGCGGTGTCGGCTTCGCCCAGTCCGGTAAGTTTGCCGCTCAGTTCGACGATGATTTTCTGGGCGGTTTTCAGCCCCAGTCCCTTGACGTTTTTCAGCAGTACGGCGTTGCCGGAGGTAATAATGCCCTGCAATTCGCGCGGCGAGTAGGTCGAGAGGATCATCCGCGCGGTATTGCCGCCGACGCCCGAAACGCTGATCAGGTGGCGGAAGAGTTCGCGTTCGGTTTTGGTCGCAAAGCCGTAGAGCAGCTGCGCATCCTCGCGCACGACGTAATGGACGTATAGACGAGCCGTTTCGGCGTGCTCGATGGCCGAAAACGTTTCAAGCGAGATGCTCAGGAAATACCCTACCCCTCCGGCATCGATAACTGCGTATGCAGGAGCGATTTCGGCTACCTGACCGCTGATGTATTCATACATGAGATCAAAATTTAGATGGCGTGGGGCAAAAATAAAGATTTTTTTTTACCTTTGTGATTCAAAAGCGGAATATTTAACTAAACCCGATAAAAAACGACATGAAAAAAATGCTTTTTACGGCGCTTGTTGCGGCTTGCGCCATGACGGCCTGCGGTACGAAAACCACCGAAACGACGACGGCCGCCGAAGAAGTGACCCGCGAAATCGGCTCGAGCGACATCGCTTATGTACAGGTAGAAGCCGTGCTGGCGCAGTGCGATCTCTTCCTGAACGAAGGCAAGGCCCTGCAGGAGAAGACCCAGAAAGCGCAGAAGAGCTGGGCGCAGAAGGAGCAGAACCTTCAGTCCGAAGCCGCCCAGTTGCAGGAAAAATATCAGAAGGGACTGATTACGACCAACGATGCGCAGGCCCAGCAGCAGAGCATCGAAAAACGGGTTGCGGCCTACCAGTCTTCGGCACAGAAAGAGGCGCAGTCGCTCGACGAAGAGAACTACGTCTTCACCAACCGGGCGCAGGATCTGCTGCACCGGGCAGTGCAGGATATCAACGCCGACAAGAGATACAAGATAATCATCAACTCGACGGCCCTTATCGACGCCGACACGACGCTCAACATCACCCCTGCCGTACTGGCAAAAGTCAACGAACTGTACGCGGCCGACAAGAAAGCCGAGAAGAAATAAGCGATCCGATTCCGCTGTCAAATACGAGCCGTCCCCTGCGGGGCGGCTTTTTTTATTGCACGGAAAGAGATTGCTGCGAATTTCAACGGGTTTCTAAAAGAGTCCCCTCTCCTCGGTAAAGTCCCCGAACAATCCGCAGGCCGCAACGGGCAGACAGACAGACAGACAGGCAGACAGGCAGGCAGGCAGACAGACAGACAGACGGACAGACGGGCAGGCCGTGCCGCCCCCCTCGGCAGGTCGGCGGGGCATCCGCGCGACTTATTAAGAGCGGACCGCGGAAAAGTCCGTATTTTTTTATACATTTGCAGGAAAACTAAAAGCAACGCACACGCAATGGGTTTCGTTCCGTTCACATTCGTCGATTTCATAGACATCATTCTGGTCGCCGTGATCATGTACTGGATCTACCGCATGACCAAAGGCACCAATGCACCCTATATTCTCTCGGGCATCATCGCCATCTACCTGCTGTGGGTCGTCGTGCGGACGCTCAACATGGAACTGCTCTCGACCATTCTGGGACAGCTGATATCGGTCGGAGCCATTGCGCTGATCATCGTCTTCCAGCCCGAACTGCGGCGGTTCCTGCAGATGATAGGCATGCGCCAGAAGCATTTCAACTTCATCACCCGCATCTTCTCGACGGGCGACGATGCGGTGCAGACCAACGTCGTGCCGATAGTCACGGCCTGCCGCGAGATGTCGGAAACGAAAACCGGCGCGCTGATCGTCATCGGACAGCAGAGCGATCTGCGGCTGATCGCCGAGGGCGGCATCGCGCTCGACGCCAAGGTATCGACGCCGCTGATCCGCAATATCTTCTTCAAGAACGCTCCGCTGCACGACGGCGCCGCAATCATCGAAGGCGACCGCATCGTTGCCGCGAAGTGCATCCTGCCCGTGACGCAGAGCGACGTGCCCAAGTCGTACGGCACACGCCACCGCGCCGCGATCGGCATGAGCGAAATTTCGGACGCCATCATCGTCGTCGTTTCCGAAGAGACGGGCGGCATTTCGATCGCGCAGGGCGGCGAACTGCGCCGCGACATCGACCCGGTACGGCTGCAGCAAACCCTGCAGCGCTACCTGACGATCAACACCCGCAAGCGTTCGAAAAAAGAGGTAGCCGAGTAAGGCCGCAACAGAAGTAAGCAGGTAAGCAGACAAGCAAACCGCATACTCCAGAATACAAAAGAAGAGGTAACCGACAACCGATTACCGGTAGAACGTGATAAGCGGCAGGCCTGCGGATTCTGACCGAATTAGAAAGAGGCGGACAGATGTTCGCGGCCGGGACCGGCAAAAAGACGGCCCGGCAGACAACTGCAGTCGGAAGCAGCCGGTCCGGTTACGAAAACCACACGACGGCGGGACCGGCCGCGATGCAAAACCGAAATCCGAACGGCATTCGGAATACGGTATCTACATCTATCAATCCAAAACGAAATTTGCGACATGATTTTTCCAGCACCTACACCCCGGCTCGTGCTGCGCGCATGGCGGGAAGAAGACCTCGAAGCATTTACGGCCATGAACGCCGATCCGCGCGTCATGGAGTACTTTCCGGCACCACTGACGCCGGAACAGTCGGCGGAATTCATGGACCGCATACGCGAGGAGTTCTCGACCGAGGGATTCGGCCTGTACGCCGTCGAGCGGCGCGAGGACGGCGAGCTGCTCGGCTACACGGGACTGCACCGCGTGACGTTTACGGGCATGAAAGATAAAATCGAAATCGGCTGGCGGCTTCGGGCCGAGTGCTGGAATCAGGGTTATGCGACGGAAGCGGCGCAGGCGTGCGTGGCGCTCGCCGCAAAGCTCGGCATCGAAGAGCTGGTGTCGTTCACGGCCGTCGCGAACCTGCGTTCGCAGCGGGTCATGCAGAAACTCGGCATGGAACTTTTGTGCGAATGCGACCACCCCGCCCTGCCCGAAGGCCATCCCCTGCGGCGGCACGTGCTCTACCTGATCGGAACGGAGAAATAGGAACGGAGAAACAAGTCGAAGAACCGGAAACAGAGAACCGGAAGCGGCCGGGAGACTGGCCCACCGGGCAGCCGCAAGAGCGGCAGCCCGTCTGGTTATGCGTCGGAACCTTATTCCGAATAGTATTTTTCAATTCCGCCGAAACCCCGTATCGTCTTATTTTCCTTCGTTTTGCAAATGAAGTGTTTCAACCGCTTCCCGAACTCTTCGGGACGCGACCTCGCAGCTTCGATATAGGCAATTCGGATGCGTTTATAGGTTTCCGGAAAACGGCGATAATTTTCCCAGACCGTCCGATCTTCCTTCAGCCGGTCGATTATATCGTCCGGGAACACAAAAGGAACGGAAAGCACCCTCTGTATCTTCTCCTCGAATTTCGGGTGTACCAGTCCATTTTCCATGAGCCATTTAAGTCTTTCCCTGTTGGCCTGCGAGTAAGCGCTCTTGGGGTTTCTGGGGGTGAAGCGCTGAATTTTATGCTCTGCGTCGAGCGGTCTTATCGTGCTGTCGATCCAATCGAAACAAAGGGCTTCCTCAACCTCATCATTCTATACGATGCTTTTCTTACCCGACGACTTATGCGGGAATACGAACCAGATCTCACGGGCAGTCTCGAAATTGTCAGTCAGCCATTTCCGCCACTCCTCCCGGTTTTCAAAATACTTTATTCCATTTTCTGTTGTCATAACGACCGAATTTATTCGACACGAGCGATTGCCCGGCTCCCTTCGGATATTCCGGCGCAATACATTACGACCGGATAGGGAAAAACGAAAAGCCGTGGATTTTTCCACGGCTTTTAAAATATCCGACAGCACGCGCGTCGGCCGGAACCTTGTTCCCCGCTATCCGACCGGCCGGCACTGTCCGGCAGAAACCCGGCCCCCTATTCGGCCGACTGCTCGGCAGGAGCTTCGGCGGCGGGAATCTCGGCCTGCGGCATCGTGGCGGGAGTTTCCGACTCGATAACACGCTCCTGAAGCGCCTTAACGTCCTTCGAAATCTCGCTGTTGCTCTCGGCGACAAGACCTTTGTCCATAGCCAGCGTGGCGACCAGACTCAGCACGACGATAGCGATAGCCATCGACCAAGTAAATTTCTCAAGAAAGTTAGAAGTCTCGCGCACGCCCATCACTTGGTTCGACGCGCCGAAGTTGGCGGCCATGCCGCTCTTGGGATTCTGCACCAATACCGCAAGGATGATCAGTACGCTCGCTATGAGTATCAGGGCAATGCAAATCGTGTATAACATATCGTTGAATTTTAATTATTGTTTTCCAATTTGCCAATTAGCTCGGCAAAGTAAACACTTTTTTCGGGATTTAGCAAACTTAATTTGCGATAAATCGCTATTGCTTTGTCACGAAGCCCCTGTGCGAGATAGATTTCGGCCAGCTCTTCGCTCACGACCTCGTCGTCCTCGTCCAGTTCGGCGGCCGTGCGGACCTCCTCCTCGGGTTCGCCGTCGGCCGCGACGATGCGCAGGTCGTCCTCCTGCAGAAAACGGTCGATGATGTCGTCCGACGAAAGCCGCCGGACGGCCTCCGCGTCGATCGGTCGGCGCAGCAGCGAACTCTGCGCCCGCCACGGGGCCGTCACGGCCAGCCGCGGATCGCATGTCCCGGTCACGATCTCCCGCGCAATACGGACCGGAGCGAACCATTCGTAACGCGCTGCAAGGGCGTCCAGCTCCTCGGCGGAAAGACGTTTCGCAGCGGCGGGCGATGCGAGGTATTGTTTGAAATCCGTCATGCCGCGCAGGTTTTACCAGTTGGAGGCCGAAGCCTGAAAAATATCCGTAACCAGTTTATCGACGATCTGGGGGATCAGCTCGCCCTCGACCTCGGAGAGCAGCTGCGTGGATTCGTAATCCTCGAAAGCCGTGAATGTCCGGTTGAACGACATTTTTTCGTCGAGCGCATTCGTGAAACGCACCTTGACGGTGATCGAGAGGCGGTTGAGCACCGCGTAGTCGTCGGTCGAAACCGACGAGGTCGCCGACATATAGTTGGTGATCTCGCCTTCGAACGCGAAGTCGCCGCCCTCTTCGACCTGCATCAGGCGCGTACGGCGGGTGAACATGTCGACCAGCGCGTCGGTGAGCGTCGAACTCAGGATCGGCGCGACCATCGTGGCGTTGTTGGGGAAGTAGGCCACGCTGAAGGTCTTGGCATCGGGCGGAATCGAAGCGCCCGAAAGCGAATATTTGATGGCCACGCCGCAGCCCGTCAGCAGGGCGGCGCAAAGGGCCGTGATTGCGAGTTTTATCTTCATGCTGAAAATCTATCGTTTTTACTCCGGTTCGGGACCGGATATTTTTATTCTCCGCACTCCGCCGGGCGATCCGGGAAGTTTTCCGGCAGCCGTCAGTTCTCTTCGATGCCCAGCTCCTTGATCTTGCGGTAGAGCGTGCGCTCGGACATGAACAGTTCGGCGGCGGCTTCGCGGCGGCGGCCGTTGTTGCGACGCAGGGCGCGGATGATCTGTTCGCGCTGCATGTCGGCCTTGGTCATCTCGCGCGGCGGCTCGTCGGTCACCTCCTCGCTCTCGGCGAAAACCGGAGCGGAACCCGAAGCGTAAACAGGCGCGGAACTCTGCGCCGTAGTGGGCAACAGAGCCTTAATGTCGCGCACCGGCTCCTGACAGGGGTTATGCACCAGTTCGGACATCATCCGCTTCAGGTCGTTGATGTCGGCGCGCATGTCGAAAAGCACCTTATAGAGCAGTTCGCGTTCGGTGGACATCGTGTCGTCCGCCGGTGCTCCGCCCATCATCACGGGTGCGCCCCCGCCCTGCGGCGGCAGGTATCGGGCCAGCACGTCGGGCGTAATCAGGCGCGTCTGCTCGATGGCCGATATTTGTTCTGCAACGTTTTTCAGCTGGCGGATATTGCCCCGCCAGTAATAATGCATCAGCATTTCACGCGCCGCGGAGTCGAGCGACACGGCCGGCATGCGGTACTGCACGGCCACGTCGGCGGCGAATTTGCGGAACAGCAGCGGAATGTCCTGCGGACGCTCGCGCAGCGCCGGGACGGTGATCGGCACCGTGCTCAGGCGGTAATAGAGATCCTCGCGGAAGCGGCCCGAAGCGATGGCCTGCTGCAGATTCATGTTCGTCGCGGCGACGACGCGGACGTCGGTCTTCTGGACCTTCGACGAACCGACGCGGATGAATTCGCCCGTCTGCAAAACCCGCAGCAGGCGCGCCTGCGTCGGATGCGGCAGTTCGGCGACCTCGTCGAGGAAGATCGTTCCCCCGTCGGCCTCCTCGAAATAGCCCTTGCGGGCTTCGAGCGCCCCGGTGAAGGAGCCTTTCTCGTGACCGAAAAGTTCGGAGTCGATCGTGCCTTCGGGAATCGCCGCGCAGTTTACGGCTATATATTTATTGTGTTTGCGGGCGGAGTAAGCGTGGATGACCTGCGGGAAGAACTCCTTGCCCACGCCGCTTTCGCCCGTGACGAGTACCGTCAGGTCGGTCGGCGCCACGCGCACGGCGACCTCCAGCGCCCGGTCCAGAAGTTCCGAAGTGCCGATAATGCCGAAGCGTTGTTTGACTGTAGTGATATCCGTCATTTATTCCGTAATGGGTTGTTCGGGTTGTGCTGCATCGCCCGATACCGCGGTATGAGTATCCGCAGGCTGTTCGAGATACTGCATCTCTGTCTCCCGGTCCTTCGCCTCGCGCAGATAGCCGAACGCGATGGCCGCAACGGCGACGGCCGCGGCGATCAGGGCGATCCAGATGAAGCGGTCCGCCTTGCGGCGGCGCGGAGGACGGTCTACGTAAGTATAGGCATTGGTGGTTTTGGGCGGCTTGCCGTAACGCAGGCCGCGCACCGAAGGGTCGGGAGCCATTTTGACCGATGTCGAGACACGAGGCTCGTCGTAGGGCTGCCGGACGGGTTTCGGTTTCCCGTCGGGCGCAACCGCCGCAGCCGAGGTCCCGGACGCAGACTCCGCAAGACGGGGTTCGAAAGCGAAGGCGATGGTGCCGTTGGGTCCGGGCTTCATCACGCCGAAACCGTCGAGCCGGAATTCGAGTCCGTGCTCCACGGCATGGCGCACCTCGAAGACGAAGCGGTCGATCTCCCCGGCCGCTTCCAGTTCGCCCAGCCCCTCGTCGAGCAGCAGACGGCGGAGCGTCCCGTCGTCGCGTTTCAGAAGTTCCGAGAAAACGATGCTTACGCCCGGCTCCTTGACGATAAACGTCCCGAGCTGGGGAACGACGAGCCGTTTGTGCGACTCCAGATATTGCGATATGGTGCGGATCAACACGATTGAAATCTTGCTTGAAATTTGCACCAAAAGTACCTTTTTTCAGAGAAAAAACCAAAATTCGCGGGAGTTTTTCAAAATAATCCGGCAAAGTGTTGGTTATAAAAAAAATATTCGCCTACTTTGCATCCCGTTTTTTCGGAAAATCCGGACGAGTTACATTGCCCGAAAATTTCCGATGTAAGCGGGACGGATTGTAAAAACCACGACAAACGAGCCATGAAAGACAAGTACATCGACCTCATCGAACAGACGTTCGACTTCCCGCAGGATGAGTTCTCGGTCGAAGACAACGAGCTGAATTTCCACGATATTCCGCTCATGGAGTTGATAAAACAGTACGGCACGCCGCTCAAGATAACCTACCTGCCGAAGATCTCGCAGCAGATCAACCGGGCCAAGCGTATGTTCAACGTGGCGATGGCCAAAGTGGATTACAAGGGGTCGTACAACTATTGTTACTGCACCAAATCGAGCCATTTCTCGTTCGTGCTGGAGGAGGCCATGAAGAACGACATTCATCTCGAAAC
>JAJPZH010000118.1 GCA_021204515.1 Alistipes sp.
GTATTATATCGGTCACTCGGCGCACCTCGGAGCGACGCCCGACGGCCGCAAGGCGGGCGAAGTCATCCCGGCCAACTACTCGCCCAGCATGTATAACAAGCAGATCGGCCCGGTGTCGGTCATCAAGTCCTTCTCCAAGCCCGACCTGACGCGCGACATCAACGGCGGTCCGCTGACCATCGAATTCGACGAGTCGGTATTCCGCAACGAAGAGAGCGTGCAGAAGCTGGCCATGCTGGTCAAATCGTTCATCACGCTCGGCGGCCACCAGCTGCAGCTCAACACGATCAACCTCGAAAAGCTGCTCGACGCCAAGAAGCATCCGGAACGTTACCGCAACCTGATCGTGCGGGTATGGGGCTGGAGCGGCTACTTCGTCGAGCTGGACGAGGTTTATCAGAATCACGTCATCCAGCGTTTGAAATACGCCGTTTAATAGCGACATTTGCAGACAAGGACCTGAAACGAATATAAACAAACCTAAAACTACCAACCATGTCATCCAAATCTTTCATTTTCTACGTCGTCTTCGTCGGATCGCTCGGAGGACTGCTCTTCGGCTTCGATACGGCCGTGATTTCGGGCGCCGAAAAGGCCATTCAGGGATTCTACGAGCTGAGCAACACGATGCTGGGCTTCACGATCGCCGTGGCTCTCTTCGGCACGGTGGTGGGCGCGCTGTTCTGCGCCCGCCCGGTGGACCGGTACGGCCGCAAGCCGGTGCTGATCGTCATCGCCCTGCTGTATCTGATCTCGGCGCTGGGATGCGCCGCGGCGCATAACTGGTACTCGTTCATCATCATGCGCTTTCTGGGCGGTCTGGCCGTGGGTGCATCGTCGGTGGCGGGTCCGCTCTACATCGCCGAAATCTCGCCTTCGCAGTGGCGCGGACGCTTCGTGGCCTTCTTCCAGTTTAATATCGTGCTGGGTATCGTGCTGGCTTACTTCTCGAACTACTACATCAGCAGTCTGGGCATAGCCGACGACTGGCGTATCATGCTGGGCGTAATGGCCGTACCGGCGCTGCTGTTCGCCATTCTGCTCTTTACGATCCCCGAAAGTCCCCGTTGGCTGGTCAAGCAGGGTGTGGACGGCAAAGCCGCCGAGGTGTTCCGCCGCATCGGAGAACAGAACGTCGAGAACCAGATGCACGAAATACGCGAATCGCTGCGCGACAACGTCAAAGGCGTCAGCGAACGGCTGTTCCAGCGCAAATATTTCCGTCCGCTCCTCTATGCCTTCCTGATCGCCACGTTCAACCAGCTGTCGGGTATCAACGCGATTCTCTATTACGCGCCCCGCATCTTCGAGACGGCCGGCATCATGCGCGACTCGGCGCTCATGCAGTCGATCCTGATCGGACTGACGAACCTGACCTTCACGATGATCGCCATGGTCATCATCGACAAGGTCGGACGCCGCAACCTGCTGCTGGTCGGCTCGGTGGGCATGGTGATCTCGCTGGCGATGGTCGCTGTGGGATACTACACCGAAGTCACGGCAAAATACTACATGCTGATCTGTCTGGTGGGCTTCATCGCCTTCTTCGCCATGTCGCTCGGCGCTACTATCTGGGTGCTGATCTCCGAGGTATTCCCCACCAGCGTACGCTCCAAGGGGCAGGTGTTCGGCAGCATGACCCACTGGCTGTGGAGCGCGATCCTGTCGTGGATCTTCCCGGTGATCGTCAGCTCGGGCGGCCCGATGGGCGGCACCTACATCTTCGGGTTCTTCGCCGTGGCAATGGCCCTCAACTTCTTCTTCGCATGGAAGGTCCTGCCCGAAACCAAGAACAAATCCCTCGAAGAGCTCCAGAAAACCCTTACCGACTAACCATTCCAACCCAAAATCCAAGACCTATGAACAGACTTTCGAAAGCCTGCATGGCCCTGATCGCGGCAGCCGCATTCACCCTGCCGTACAACGCCGGCGCACAAGAACTCAAAGCCCGGATCAAAGTAGACACCGAACGCCGCATCAGCGACATCGACGACATGATTTACGGCAATTTCGTCGAACACCTCGGACGCTGCATCTACGGCGGCATTTACGAACCGGGATCGCCCCTTTCGGACAGCGACGGATTCCGCAAGGACGTACTCGAAGCCACCAAACGCCTGCGCGTGCCCATCGTCCGCTGGCCGGGCGGCAACTTCGTCTCCGGCTACCACTGGGAAGACGGCGTAGGTCCCATCGAGAACCGCCCGACGCGCATCGATCTGGCGTGGGGATTCCGCGAAGACAACAGTTTCGGCACGGACGAATACATCGACTGGTGCCGCAAGGCGAACACGGAGCCTTACTTCTGCGTGAACCTCGGCACGGGAACGCTCGACGAAGCCCGCAACTGGGTGGAGTACTGCAACGTCGAAAGCGGCACCTACTATTCGGACATGCGTATCCGCAACGGCCACAAAGAACCCCACAAGGTGATTTACTGGGGGCTGGGCAACGAAATGGACGGCCCGTGGCAGATGGGGCATAAAAACGCCGAGGATTACGGCAAGTTCGCGCTCGAAGCGGCCAAACTGATGAAGTGGATCGATAAGGATATCAAACTCGTGGCCGCAGGTTCGAGCCATTTCGCCGACGACTGGACGGGCTGGAACCGCACGGTACTGGGGTATCTGAAGAACCATATCGATTACATCGCACTGCACCACTACGCACGCAATCCGAATAACGACTACTACGAATTCATGGCTTCGACGCAGTTCGCAGAGAAGGCCATCAAGGTCACCGAAGGGCTGATCGACGAGGCGCTCATCAAGAGCAACCGCCCTCGCCGCCCGATTTACATCGCCTTCGACGAATACAACGTATGGTACCGCGCCCGCGGCGACGAGGGCAACGAGGAGGTCTACAACCTCGAAGACGCACTGGTCGTAGCCCAGTACCTCAATATCTTCGTACGCAACGCCCACGTCGTGAAGATGGCCAACATGGCGCAGCTGGTGAACGTGATCGCCCCGATCTTTACGAGCAAGGATGGCATGTGGTTCCAGACGATCTTCTATCCGCTGGAGCTTTTCGCCAACAACTGCCACGGTGCCGCACTGCAGACCTTCGTCGAATCGCCCTCGTACAAGCTCAAAGGCGGAACGGTGGATTACCTCGACGTTTCGTCGGCTTACGACCCGGACAACAACCAGTTGATCATCAATGTCGTAAACCGCCACAAGGACAAATCCGTGACCACCGACATCGAGTGCCAGAACGGCGAGCGTCGCCGAGGTCAATGGAAAAGATATCAAGACCGAGAATTCGGACAAAGAGCAGAACGTAAAGACCGCGACCAAGGAACTGAAGGTCAAAGGCTCGAAACTCACGTACGATTTCCCGGCACACTCCTACACGATGATCCGCATACCGCTCAAATAAGAACGGACCATGAAAACCATCGTTTACCTGTTCGGACTCCTGATCTGTATGATCGTACCCCGGGAAGCACTCTGCACTTCCCGGGGAGGAGCGCCGACCGACGAAACGCCCTCGCGGACGTTCGTCAATCCGCTGCGCGACGGCGCCGACCCGTGGATCGTGAAGCACGGCGACAAATATTACACCTGCCGTTCGGGCCGTCGGAAGATCATCGTCACCGAATCGCGCTTCATGACCCGCCCGGAGCGTACCGAAGTGGCTTTCGACTTCGCGCAGGCGGCCGCCGAGAACCCGGAGCTGGCATGGACGGGCTATACGATCTGGGCGCCGGAACTGCATTACATAGAGGGGAAATGGTATATCTTCTATGCCGGAGGCCAGCGCGACATCCATAAGCCGCCCTACACTTGGCAGCGCGCCGGAGTGCTGGTGGGCGACAGCCCGTTCGGGCCGTTCGAATGCCGCAGGCTCTTCACGGGCGACGATCCGGAGCAGAAACCGGAGAACGACATCTGGGGGATCGACATGACCCACCTCGAAGTGGACGGTAAGCACTACGCCGTCTGGTCCGGATGGCCGAAGCAGGTGGACGACAACTCGCAGGACCAGTTGTTATACATCGCCGAAATCACGCAGCTGGGTGAGAAAATGACGCTCGGGAAGCGCCACCTGCTGGCCAAGCCCGAAGAAAAATGGGAAATGAAGGCCGGAGGCGAATGGATTTCGCTCGTCGAAGGCGCCGCGGCGCTCAAGCACGGCGACGACGTCTTTCTGCTCTACTCGACGCGGGGATCGTGGACGGCAAATTACAAAATGGGGCTGCTAAAACTCATCGACCGCAGCAATCCCCTCGACAGCCGCTCGTGGGAAAAACACGGTCCGGTCTTCGCGGACGACGATCCGCACGACGAAGTATTCGGCGTAGGCCATGCCAGCTACACCACCTCGCCCGACGGCCGCGAGAACTGGATTTTATACCATTCGAAGAAAGCCCTCACGGGCGGATGGCAGCGCGAAGTCTATCTCCAGCCCTTTACGTTCGACCCCCAAACCGGACTTCCCGTTTTCGGGAAACCCGTCGGCAAAGGAGAACTGAAACGCCCGTCGGGCGAATACGAAGCGGAACTTTCGGGAATGAAATCCGAATAGCTCCGTCCGGTCCGCATCCGGTTTAGAATCTGTTCCGTATCCGCGGGACAGATTTTTTTTATTCCGTCCGTCCCGTTCGGAACGGCATTATAAGCAAAACCAATCGCACTATAAGAAAAACCGAATAACTACAACGGGTATCATCGAAAAATCCAATGATAAAAAACTATACCGATATATACCGGTATTGAAAAATTATACTTAGCTTTGTTATAAACCAACCAAAAGAGGTTCTCCGTGCCGGCCGACCACCGGCGCGGGAACCGGAAGCCGGCAGAACAAGATACGCCACATAACATCAAAAAAACCTTAAAAATCATGAAAAATCCCGATTCCTCCACCCTTCCTTCTTCCTTGTAACCCGTATACTAATATATATGGGTATACATTCCGAAACCGACATTCGGAACAGCTTCAATCACTTACCAACTAACCTAAAATTACATGGAGAAACTTAGACTCAATGGGTATTCCACGCTCGGTCACAAACTCGCAGCGGCAGGATGGATACTCGTATTCCTCCTGATTGTAAGCCCGACGACCGCCTTATCGCAGACCGGTAAGGAACTGACCGTCTCGGGCATCGTCACCGACGAGTCCGGCGCACCGATCATAGGCGCCTCGGTCGTCGTCGCCAACACGACGGTCGGCGTTTCGACCGGACTCGACGGCTCCTATTCGCTGTCCGTTCCGGCGGGAGCCGAAAATCTCGTATTTTCCTACATCGGCTACATTTCGCAGACCCTCGCGGTAGCCAACCGCACGCAGATCAACGTCGTTCTGGCCGAAGAGACGCAGACCATCGATCAGGTCATCGTCGTCGGCTACGGCGTCCAGAAAAAGGAAAGTTCCGTCGCCGCCATCTCGCAGGTGAAGGGCGACGAACTGCTCAAAACCACCGCCACGTCGATCGCCAACGCCCTCGCCGGACAGATTCCGGGCGTTTCGACCGTGCAGGCCAGCGGAGAACCGGGCCGCGACCACACCAAGGTAATGATCCGCGGCGTGTCGTCGTGGGTCAGCTCCGACCCGCTGGTACTCGTGGACGGCGTCGAACGCGACTACAACAACATCGATCCCGCGGAGATCGAAACGATGTCGGTACTCAAGGACGCCTCGGCCACGGCCGTATTCGGCGTACGCGGCGCCAACGGCGTAATCCTCATCACCACCAAGCGCGGCAAGGCGGGCGAAGTGAAGGTCAATTTCTCGACCGAATTCGGACTCAAGCAGCCGATCGGCATGGTGCACGCCATGGACAGCTACCGTACCGGACTTGTGATGAACGAAGCCCGCAAGAACGACAACGCTTGGGGTTCGATGCTCTCGGACGAAGTGCTGGAACACTACCGCATTCAGGACATGCCCTACGTCTACACCAATACCGACTGGCAGGACGTAATGCTCAAGAACGGCTTCAACCACAAGTACAACCTCAACGTGTCGGGCGGTACGGACTTCGCGCGCGTCTTCGCGTCGCTCTCATACCTGCACGACGGCGACATCATCCGCACGGAACGCAACCTCGACTACGATCCGGCCTACAAGTACGACCGCTACAACTACCGTTTCAACGTCAATATGAACCTCACCAAGACGACGCTGCTCGCCATCGACGCCGGCGGTTACATCGGCATCAAGAACCACCCCAACGAATACCAGAACATCCGGCGCTTCCGCCCGATCCTCTGTCTGGGTCCGATGGACGGCGTACCGTACTACCCCGCCGAGATACTCGAACAGTATCCCGACGAAGCGCACCCCGACGAAACGGGCCGCCGCATCGGCACGACCGACCTCACCAACTCGGAAAGCCCGGTGGTGGCCAACAGCTACAGCGGCAGCCGCTCGGTCAAGACAAGCAACGTCAATCTGAGTCTGCGTCTCCAGCAGGACCTGAGTTTCATCACCAAGGGTCTGAGCGCCAAGGTGCAGGGTTCGTACAACAACACGACACGCTGGGAGAAGGTCATCTCCTACGACGCGATCACCTACAAGCTCAAACCCGACGGAACATGGATCCGCCGTTCGGGACGCGACGACGCCGGACGCGAAGAGCCGGGCGAAATTCCCAACGTGGCGACCGAAGTGCTCGACGGCGACGGCGGCACGGACGTTCCCCGGAAGAACTATTACCTCGAAGCTTCGATAAACTACGAACGGACGTTCGGCGACCACGCCGTAACGGCCATGTGGGTCGGCCAGCGCCGCAAAACGATGCGCAACGTGATGTTCCCCAGCTACGAACAGGGTATGGCCATGCGCGTAACTTACGCCTACGCCAACAAATACCTCTTCGAAGCCAACCTCGGTTACAACGGTTCGGAACAGTTCGCACCCGACAAGCAGTACGGCTTCTTCCCCTCGTTCGCCGTGGGATACAACCTCCATAACGAGAAATTCTTCCAGCCGCTGCGCAAGGTGTTCAACCGCGCCAAGATCCGCGCTTCGTACGGCGAGGTCGGCAGCGACGCTTCGGGCGGAGACCGCTGGCTCTTCACGTCGTCGTATGTCTCGGGCAGCGCATGGAACTACCAGCCCGGACTGCCCAACGCCGTAGGTCCCAACCGGACGTCGATCATCGAAGAAGCGGCGGCCAACATCAACGCCACGTGGGAGGTCGCCACCAAACGCGACATCGGATTCGAGCTGGCGTTCATGAAAAACGAAATGTTCGTCCTGACGATGGACTTCTACGACGAAAAGCGCGAAGGCATCCTCCTCTCCCGCAACTCGGTTCCGGCATGGGCCGGCATCCAGCCCAAGAAGATGAACCTCGGCTCGACGAAGACCAAGGGTTATGAAATCGAGCTGAAATTCCAGTACGCCACGCCCGACAACGACTGGTACGTCTGGGTGAAACCCGCCGTGAGCTTCAGCGACAACCGCATCACCAACCGCGACGAACCGCTCTACTCGCCGGCCTACCAGAAACAGGCCGGACACCGCATCGGCCAGCTCTTCGGCTATCACCACTCTGGCTGGATACAGGACGCCGACGTAGCGATGACCAGCGCCCGCTACGGGGGGGCTGATGGGTCTCGGAGATACGGAATACGTCGATTTCAACGGTGACGGCATCATCGACGACAACGACCGCTATGCGATGGGATATTCGCAGAATTACCCGCTCTACAACTACTCGCTGTCGGCCGGATTCCGGTTCCGCAACTTCGAATTCGACTTTCTGCTGCAGGCCGTGAGCCATTTCTCGAAGCACGTCATCGACAGCTTCGCATGGCCGCTGCACCGCCTTTCGAACCAAGTGTTCGACTACCAGCTCGACGCATGGAGTCCCGACAACCGCGACGCCCGTTATCCGGCGTTCCACTTCGACTCCAACCGCGGACACAACAACATCACCGACGGCGCAGTACGTTCCGTGAGCGTTTACAACGCTTCGTACATCCGTCTGAAAAACATCAACATCGCCTATAACCTGCCCAAGCGCGTGGCCGGCAAACTCGGTCTGTCGAGCGCCAAAGTCTATCTGCGGGGCAACAACCTCTTCACTTGGGCGCCCGACTATCCGCTCGGCGACCCCGAAGCTTCGGACGACGGCGGCAACGTGACCTACGGCTATTACCAGATGGTTCGCACATTCACCGTCGGACTGCAATTCGGCTTTTAACTGAAAAAGAA
>JAJPZH010000052.1 GCA_021204515.1 Alistipes sp.
ATACCATATGAATAAAAAACACTGGATAAGCGTACATTTCGACAAAGACGTACCCGACCGAACGATCGAGGAGCTCGTGAAGCAATCGTACGATCTTGTCGCGGCTTCCCTGCCGAAAAAGGAGAGAGCGGCTTTGCAGGTCCCGTAAACGGCATCGGGGAACGGCATCGGGGATATATACGGCGACGGAGGTTTTTTCCTCCGTCTTTTTTATGCCCGGGCGAGAGCCGGAAGGTCACTTAGACATAGATAAGTATTGCTTAGGTATAAGCGGTCATTCACAATGGCACGTTTTTTAGTTTTACATCCGAAAAACGTACATTGTGAAAACAGCGATCGACCTATACGTAATCGACGCCATTCGACGCGAACGAAGGGCTCAGAAAGTATCTCAGGCCATGTTGTCCTTTGGGATCGGCGTTTCGCGCGGTTTTGTCGGTCAGGTCGAAAGTCCGAAGTATAACACAAAATACAACATAATCCACATCAACGAGATCGCCAAATTTCTGGGTTGTTCGCCGCGCAAGTTTCTGCCCGAAGAACCGATCTAAAATCCGGCTTATGTTCCTGCGCCGCCCGACACCTGCCGTTATTGCCCCGTTCTGCGTCCTCTCCGGTCCACGACACCGATTCGATTCCCGGCCTACGGCCCTATACAGCCCGGCAGCCGCCGTCACCGCCGCTCTCCGCGTCGGCATCCGCCCGAAACAACGCTCCTCCTCCGGGGCCATGTCCCTGCACCGCACAGCACCCGCCGCCGCACTTCATACCCGCACCGAACCGGAAGACCGATCCAAACAGCGCCCGATGCCCCTGCACCGTACGCTCCTCCTCTTTACATTTTTCCTCCTCAGCGCCGGCTGTGCCCTCGCCCAGCCCCGCATCGGCATCGCCTACTGCGACCTCGACCACCTTCACGACACGATTCCGGCACTCTTTTACGACGACAGCGACTACACGCCCGGCGGCCGTCTCGCGTGGGACACGGAACGCTACCGCCGCAAGATAGCCCGCACGGCCGCCGTCATCGACTCGATGCGCATGCCCCTCGTCGCGCTGTGGAGCGTCGAAAACGAAGCGGTCGTACGCGACATCGCGGCGGCCTGCCGGGGCGACTACACCTACCTGCACTGCACGCTCAACTCGCTCGACGGCATGGATTTCGCACTGCTCTACTACGGCGACCTCTTCGATCCCCACTACGAGGAGCCGGGACGCCGCTACCTCTACATCGAGGGTACCCTGCGTTTCCCTGCCCCGCGCACCCGCCGCACAGCCGGACATCCGGTCCGCCCGGCGCGCACCGACACCGTGGGACTGGTACTGTGCAGCGATACCCGCATGGCCGAATGGGTCGTCCGCGACCTGCGCGAAGAACGTCCCGGCGTGAAGCTGATCGTGCTGGGGCGCACCGCCTCGCTCGACGCGGCGGCATACGGACTGCGCGACGCCCTCGAACGTCCGGCCCGGCTGGGCCGGGGCAACGTCCGACGCCGCGGCGGCTGGCTCATGCGCGACCGCATTCTGGCCGACACCGCATTGAGGAGTTCGGGCGGCGACGTTTTCGCCCGCCGCTATCTGCTTGACCCAAAGACGGGTAACCCGCTCCCGACCTACGAAAGGCTGCGTTACCGGGGCGGTTACAGCTACGCTCTGCCGGTATTCGTCTACTTGGAGTAGAAATTTTTGGTATTTCAGAAAAGTTTTCTTATATTCGCATTCCCAACGGCAAATAGGATTCTTTGACGAGGCGGTAACAGCGATGTCACCGCAATTTTCGTCTGTATGGGAAAAGATTAGCTAAAAATTTTTATAAACTTACATATCATTAATTAACCAAGAAAAATTATGGCAGACGTAAAACGAGTCTATACCTTCGGCAACAAGGAAGCCGAAGGCAACGGCAAAATGCGTGAACTGCTCGGCGGCAAAGGTGCCAACCTTGCGGAGATGAACCTCATCGGCATCCCCGTACCTCCGGGATTCACCATCACCACCGAAGTATGTGCGGAATATTATGCCCACGGCAAGGAGGCGGTCATCAAGATGCTCCGCCCCGAAGTCGAGCGGGCGATGCAGAATATCGAGAAACTGACCGGCATGAAGTTCGGCGACAAGGAGATGCCCCTGCTGGTTTCGGTCCGTTCGGGCGCGCGCGCCTCGATGCCCGGCATGATGGATACGATCCTCAATCTGGGTATGAACGATCAGGCCGTGGAAGCCGTCGCCAAGCGTACGGGCACCCCCCGCTTCGCATGGGACTCGTACCGCCGTTTCGTGCAGATGTACGGCGACGTGGTGCTGGGCATGAAACCCGAATCGAAAGAGGACCACGACCCGTTCGAGGTAATCATCGAGGAGCAGAAGGAGAAGCGCGGCGTCAAGAACGACACCGACCTGACGACCGACGACCTGAAGGAGCTGGTGCAGAACTTCAAGGCCGCCGTCAAGAAGCAGACCGGCGAGGATTTCCCGGCATGCCCTTGGGACCAGCTCTGGGGTGCCGTATGCGCCGTGTTCGGCTCGTGGATGAACGACCGCGCCATCCTCTACCGCAAACTCAACAACATCCCCGCAGAGTGGGGAACGGCCGTTACCGTGCAGGCCATGGTATTCGGCAACATGGGCAGCAACTCGGCGACGGGCGTAGCCTTCTCGCGCGACGCCGCGACGGGTGAAAACCTCTTCAACGGCGAATACCTGATCAACGCGCAGGGCGAGGACGTCGTAGCCGGCATCCGCACCCCGCAGCAGATCACCATCGAAGGCTCGAAGCGCTGGGCCGTGGCCCAGAACGTCTCCGAGGAGGAGCGCCGCACGAAATACCCTTCGCTCGAAGAGGTCATGCCGACGGTTTACAAGGAGCTGGACGATATTCAGCACCATTTGGAGCAGTACTTCAAGGATATGCAGGACATCGAGTTCACGATTCAGGACGGCAAGCTGTGGATGCTGCAGTGCCGCAACGGCAAGCGCACCGGCGCCGCCATGGTCAAGATCGCGATGGACATGCTCCGCGAAGGTCTGATCGACGAGCAGACGGCCGTGCTACGCTGCGAGCCTGAGAAACTCGACGAACTGCTGCACCCCGTATTCGACAAGAAGGCCATCGCCAACGCACAGGTCATCACCAAGGGTCTGCCTGCATCGCCGGGAGCCGCAACGGGTCCGGTGGTATTCTTCGCCGAGGACGCTGAGAAGATCCTCGCCGAGACGGGCCAGAAAGCGATCCTCGTCCGTATCGAGACCTCGCCCGAGGACCTCAAGGGCATGCTCGACGCGGCGGGTATCCTGACCGCACGCGGCGGCATGACCTCGCACGCGGCCGTCGTGGCCCGCGGTATGGGCAAATGCTGCGTATCGGGCGCCGGCGAACTGGAGATCGACTATAAAACCCGCACGATTCAGGTGAACGGCTTCACCGTGAAGGAGGGCGACTGGATTTCGCTCAACGGCTCGACGGGCGAAGTTTATCTGGGTCAGGTAGCCACGATGGCCGCCGACCTGAGCGGCGATTTCGGCCAGTTGATGGAGCTTGCGGGCAAATACGCCGTGCTGAAAGTCCGGGCCAATGCAGACACGCCTAAAGACGCTTTGCAGGCATTTTCGTTCGGCGCCGAGGGCATCGGCCTCTGCCGCACGGAGCATATGTTCTTCGAAGGCGACCGCATCAAGGCCATCCGCGAGATGATTCTGGCCGACGACGAAGCCGGACGCCGCGTGGCGCTGGCCAAACTGCTGCCCATCCAGCGCGGCGACTTCGAGGGTCTGTTCAAAGCCATGAACGGATTCCCTGTGACCGTACGTCTTTTGGACCCGCCCCTGCACGAATTCGTGCCGCACGATGAGAAGGGACAGCAGGAGATGGCCAAGGAGATGAACGTGCCCCTCCAGAAGATCGTCGCCAAAGTCGAGTCGCTGGCCGAGTTCAACCCGATGCTGGGTCACCGCGGCTGCCGTCTGGGCAACACCTATCCCGAAATTACCGAGATGCAGGCACGCGCCATCATCGAGGCCGCCATGAACGTCAAGGCTCAGGGTACTCCGGTGCATGTCGAAATCATGGTTCCGCTCGTGGGCAACCACAAGGAGCTGCGCTACCAGAAAGGCATCATCGACGCGACGGCCGAACAGGTATTCTCGGAGCGTAACGACAAGATCGACTACATGGTCGGCACGATGATCGAGGTTCCGCGCGCCGCCGTGACGGCCAACCAGATCGCCGAGATCGCCGAATTCTTCTCGTTCGGCACCAACGACCTGACGCAGATGACGCTGGGCTTCTCGCGCGACGACATCGGCAAGTTCCTGCCCGTTTACCTCGAAAAGGGCATCCTCAAGAACGACCCGTTCCAGATCCTCGACCGCAACGGCGTGGGTCAGCTGATCCGCGAAGCCGTCTTCAAGGGCCGCTCGATCCGCGAAAAACTCAAATGCGGCATCTGCGGCGAACACGGCGGCGAACCTTCGTCGGTCGAGTTCTGCCACTATGCAGGACTGAACTACGTGAGCTGCTCGCCGTTCCGCGTGCCCATCGCACGTCTGGCGGCCGCACACGCCGCACTCAAAGAGAAGTAGCGTTCACCGGTTCCGGCCGGAAATATCCGATAGCGAAAGCCTGCGGCACGAAAGTCGCAGGCTTTCGTTTTCAGCGGAAAATAAGTCCGGTTCGTTGAATATGTTTGGCAATAGCGGATAAGTTTTGTATATTTGCTATCGGCAAACAGTATAACACGCAACTTTTTTGTTAAATTAAAATAACAGACATGAAGAAGATGTTTTTTGCGGCAATCGTCGCATTATTCGCAGTGACAACCGTATCAGCACAAACTCCGGGCAATTGGGCAGTAGGACCCAAAATCGGCGTATATACCAATACAGGCGCCGACGGCGCCATCTTCGGCATCGGAGCCAGCGGACGCTACAGCTTCACCGACAACTGGCGCATGGAGTCGGGCATCATGGCCATCTGCAAGAAATTCTGCTCGGTGGACATCAGCGCCGACGTGCAGTACCTCTTCAATATCGCCCCGGACTGGCATATCTATCCGCAGGCAGGTCTGAGCGCCAACGATATCGGCGGATGGTCGTGCGGCATCAATCTGGGCGGCGGCGCCGACTTCTCGGTAGCCCGCAACTGGGACCTCTCGGCAGGCTTCAAGTGGATGATCCAGACCGCTGAGTACCACAAGAATCCGATTCTCATCAACATCGGCGCGACTTATAAATTCTAAAAGCGTAACAGTAAAACGAATAAGCCCGGTCCTCAGAGACCGGGCTTATTCGTTTCTGCCGCATCGGATGCGCCCCGCACGATTCGGTTCAGTTCCTCAGAGCTTTTTCGCAGCGCGACAACCGTCCCGCGGAATCAGCCCTTTGTTTTATAGGCCGCACGGTTTTTTCCTTTCTCAATATTCGTCAGCTTGCCTTTCATCAGGTTGCGGAGAAGCGGCGAAATGCGGTCCGTGAAGACGACGCCTTCGATATGGTCGTATTCGTGCTGAATGACCCACGCCTTCAGACCGTGGAACTCCTCGTCGTGCTCGACGAAGTTTTCGTCGAGGTAACGCATCCTGATGGCCAGCGAACGAGGCACATCGGCATGGATGCCCGGAAACGAGAGACAGCCCTCGTTGTAGGTCTTCTTCTCCTCCGAAAAAGCGTAAATTTCAGGATTGATAAAGGCGCGCCTGTAGTCGGCGCATTCGGGATCGTCCTCCCCCCACGGGGTGCAATCGACGATGAACAGACGAATGGCCTTGCCGATCTGCGGCGCGGCCAGCCCGACGCCTTCGGCTTCGCCGAGCGTCAGGAACATGTCCTCGACAAGTTTTTTCACGTCGGGATAATCGGGCGTAATCTCTTCGCAGTGCTTGCGGAGCACCTCGTTCCCGTATATGACAATCGGATAAATCATTTGTTAAACTCCATATAACTTTGTAAAATAATCGTGGCGGAAATCTTATCCACCAACGCCTTGTTGCGCCGGGCCATCCTGCCGATACCGCTTTCGAGCATCGTGCGGTGCGCCAGCACCGAGGTAAAACGTTCGTCGTAAAAGACCACCTCCTTATCGGGATAGGCCCTGCGCAGCCGGGCTGCCAGCGGCTCGACGAAACGCCACGTTTCGGAGGGCGCGCCGTCCATCTGCGTCGGCTTGCCCACCACTATCGTAGTAACGTCCTCCGCGGCGAAATATTTTGCCAGCCACGCTTCGAGCCCCTTCGTTTCGACGGTTTCGAGTCCTCCGGCGATCAGCCGCAGAGGATCGCTCACGGCGATCCCCGTGCGCTTCGTACCGTAATCTATGGCGAGGATGCGGCCCACGGATCAGCGATTACAGATTCAGTTTGCGGAACAGTTTGCGGTAGGAGCACTCCTCCCCGACCAGCGCGGGCAGCTTGTCGATCGCAACACGCTCCTGCTGCATGGTGTCGCGGTGACGCACCGTCACAGTGTTGTCTTCGAGCGTCTGACCGTCCACGGTCACGCAGAACGGCGTGCCGACGGCGTCCTGACGGCGGTAACGCTTGCCGACGGAATCCTTCTCGTCGTAAACGACGTTGTAATCGTATTTCAAGAGGTCCACGATCTTCTGCGCCACTTCGGGCATGCCGTCCTTCTTCACCAGCGGCAGAACGGCCACCTTCACGGGGGCCAGCGCCGCAGGCAGACGCAGCACGACACGCGAGTCGCCGCCTTCGAGCTGCTCCTCGGTATAGGCCGCCGACATCACCTGCAGGAACATGCGGTCCACGCCGATCGACGTCTCGACCACGTAAGGCACGTAGCTCTCGCCCGTTTCGGGATCGAAGTACTGGATCTTGCGGCCCGAGAACTTCTGATGGTTGCCCAAGTCGAAGTCCGTGCGGGAGTGAATGCCTTCGACCTCCTTGAAGCCGAACGGGAAGTTGTACTCGATGTCGGTCGCGGCGTTGGCATAGTGCGCCAGCTTCTCGTGGTCGTGGAACCGATAGTTGTCGTCACCGAAGCCCAGTGCGCGGTGCCAAGCCATGCGGGTCTCCTTCCACTCCTGCCACCACTTCATCTCCTCGCCGGGGCGCACGAAGAACTGCATCTCCATCTGCTCGAACTCGCGCATGCGGAAAATAAACTGACGGGCGACGATCTCGTTGCGGAACGCCTTGCCGATCTGCGCGATACCGAACGGCAGTTTCATACGCCCGGTCTTTTGTACGTTCAGAAAGTTTACGAAGATACCCTGCGCCGTCTCGGGGCGAAGATAGATCGTATTGGCGCCCTCGGCCGTGGAACCCATCTGGGTCGAGAACATCAGGTTGAACTGACGCACCTCGGTCCAGTTGCGCGTACCCGAAATCGGGCAGACGATTTCGCAGTCCACGATAATCTGGCGCAACTCGTTGAGATCGTTGTTATTCTGAGCCTCGACGAAGCGCTTGTGCATCTCGTCGCGCCGGGCGGCCGTCTCGGCGACACGGGGCGAAGTTTCGCGGTACTTGGCTTCGTCGAAAGTCTCTCCGAAACGCTTGCGGGCTTTCTCCACCTCCTTCTCGATCTTCTCGTCCTGCTTGGCGAGCCAGTCTTCGATCAGCACGTCAGCACGGTAACGCTTCTTCGAGTCCTTGTTGTCGATCAGCGGATCGTTGAACGCGCCGACATGCCCCGAAGCCTCCCACGTACGGGGGTGCATGAAGATCGCAGCGTCGATGCCCACGATATTCTCATGCAGTTTGACCATCGAATCCCACCAGTAGCGCTTGATGTTGTTTTTCAGCTCCACGCCGTTCTGTCCGTAGTCGTACACCGCAGCCAGACCGTCGTAGATTTCGCTCGACGGGAATACGAATCCGTATTCCTTGCAGTGGGCGATCAGCTTTTTGAAGAGTTCTTCCTGTGTCATCGTATTTTGTTTTTAAATTATTTTCCGAATTACAAAAGTACAAAATAAATGGAAATTAAGCCGTTCTGTTGCGATTTTATTTCTATATTTGTCACGGCGGCCTGCGAGGGCGGCCGACATACGAGACACAAAAAGCGCATCGGCTTTTTTCTTGCAGGTGAAAATTGGACACTTTCGCGTAACGTAAGGAACAAAGGTTGATGCTCTCGCTGTTTTTCAGCGCGGGCATATTCCATTATTCTACCTTACGGGTCGTCCAATACCCCATCTGTGGATATGGAAACAGGTCCGCGCTCTTATGTCCGGCAACAGGTGAAAAAGACCCAAATCGACAAATGACGGGAACCGTAAAACTTCTGATTGCGCTCATTGCCGTCGCCATAATAGCGTTATGCGGCAGTATCGGAAGAGAAAAATAATGCGTCACGAAATCAGCCCCTCGCGCAGGAACGAGAAATCTCCTTCGCGGGCTATGATGATATGATCCAGCAGACGGATGTCGAACAGCGCGGCGGCCTGTGCGATCCGTTCGGTCAGCACCTTGTCCTGCAGACTGGCTTCGGCGGCGCCGGAGGGATGGTTGTGAATCAGGATAAGCTGCGTGGCGAGCAGCTCCAGCGCACGTTTGATAATCAGCCGGTGATCGACGACCGTGCCCTGCACGCCGCCCTGACTCACCCGCTGACGTTCGATGATCCGGTTCGAAGAGGTGAGGTAAACGGCCCAGCACTCCTCGTGCGAGAGCGTTTCGAGCCGCGGGCGGAAGACCCGCACCACATCGTCGCTCGACGAGACGACGTCGGTTTCGGCGGCGCGCGCAACGGTGATACGACGGCCGAACTCGGCCGCGGCGAGCAGCATGCGGGCGCGCCTGAGTCCCAGCCCGCCGACCATACGAAGGCGTGCGGCCTCCTCCGAGCCGATCCGCGCAAGCGATCCGCCGTAAGCGGCAAGCAGCGCTTCGGCACTCTGTTCATCCTCGGTAAGCAGGGAGAGCAATTCCCGGTCGGTCAGCGCATCGACGCCACGCGCCGCCATCTTATCGGCTATCGTCTTCATTCGGAAATGTTATAGGGAAGTTATCCCGCCATGCGTCCGCCGGCCTCCGACAAAGGCGACACGCAATACAGGCGCACGGGAAATAACCAAAAGTTATTGCGTCAGTTTATCCACCCGGTCCAGCAGCGTGGCGACCTGCTCGTCGCTCATGTACTGCGCCACCGAGAAAGCCGCATGCTGCTCGGCCTCCTTCTTCGAATCGCCGGACCCGTGGCCGACCTCCATGCCGTCCACCAGCACCGTGGAATAGAAGACCGGATGGTTCGCCGAGTACTCCTTGTCGTAACCGGTGCGGAAAACGATCTTATGACGGTTTTTCTGGCACCATTCGATCAGCCGGCTCTTATAATCGGTCTCCGATTCGGTCAGCTCGTCGAGACTCAGATGGCTGAAATAAATCCGGTTGATGAGCAGCCGGTTCACGAACTCGTAGCCCTGATCGAGATAGACCGCACCGATCATGGCCTCGAATGCGTCGCCGTAGATATGTTTCTGCGTGACGCTGGTGCTGCCGTTCGAAATAACGTGGCGGTCCAGCCCGATATTCACGGCCAGCACGTTGAGCGACTGGCGGGAGACGATTTTCGACCGCAGCTGTGTCAGAAACCCCTCGTCCTGATCGGGGTACTCGATAAAAAGGTAGTCGGAGGTGACCGCTTCGATCACGGCGTCGCCCAGAAATTCGAGCCGTTCGTTGTTGATGGCACGGCCGTCCTCCAAAACCAAAGAAGCTGACTTGTGAATCAAAGCCAGCTTGTAAAGTTCGATGTTGTTCGGGATAAACCCGAACATGCCATCGACAATTCTGTAATACGCTTTATCCCGCCCGAAGTTCCTTCTAAGGGGGCGCAGTATGAAATCAAACACGGCCCGGACGGTTTAAGGTGTTAGAGTTTACGGAAAATGACCGTGGAGTTGTGACCGCCGAAACCGAACGTATTGCTCAGCGCGCATTTCACGTCGCGCTTCTGCGCCTCGTTCAGCGTCAGGTTCAGGTTCGGGTCGATCTCCGGATCGAGATTCTCGCAGTTGATGGTCGGGGGAACCACGCCGTGCGTAATGGCGAAGATGCAGGCCAGCGCCTCGGCGGCTCCGGCGGCACCCAGCAGGTGTCCCGTCATCGACTTGGTGGAAGAGATATTGATGTTGTAGACGTGATCGCCCAGCACACCGGCGACAGCCTTCAGTTCGGGAATGTCGCCCGCGGGAGTCGAAGTACCGTGAACGTTCACATAGTCAATATCTTCGGGTTTGATGCCGGCGTCCTTGATAGCGTCGCGCATCGACTTCATGGCCCCCTTTCCTTCGGGATGGGGAGCGGTGAAGTGGTAGGCGTCGGCCGAACAGCCGCTGCCGACGACTTCGCAGTAAATCCTCGCACCGCGCGCCTTGGCATGCTCGTACTCCTCGAAAATCAGGGCGCCGGCGCCTTCGCCGATCACGAATCCGTCGCGGTCCTTGTCGAAAGGACGCGAAGCGTGCGTGGGATCGTCGTTGCGCGTGGAAAGCGCCTGCATGGAGTTGAAACCGCCGACACTCGGCTCGTTGACCGCAGCTTCCGAGCCGCCCGTCACCATCACGTCGGCCTTGCCGTAACGGATGGCGTTCATGGCGTCCATCATGCCGTGGTTCGAAGATGCGCAGGCCGACACCGTGCAGTAGTTCGGCCCCATGAAGCCGTACTTCATGGAGATGAAACCGGCCGCGATGTCGGAAATCATGCGAGGAATAAAGAACGGGCTAAACCGCGGGGTTCCATCCCCTGCGGCCCAGCCCAGACACTCATCGAAGAAAGATTTGATTCCTCCGATGCCCGAACTCCATATTACGCCCACCTGCTCCTTGTCCACGGTCTCCAGATCGAGACCCGAATCCTCGACGGCCTGCGTGGCCGCGATCAGAGCATATTGTGTAAAAAGGTCGTACTTGCGTACTTCCTTACAGTCGAAATAGAGGCTCGAATCGTAATTCTTTACTTCACAAGCAAACTTCGTCTTAAACTTTTCAGCATCGAAATGAGTAATCGGTGCGGCACCGCTGACTCCCTTCTCCAAATTCGAAAAATACTCTTCAATATTATTACCGAGCGGGTTGATCGTACCGATGCCCGTAACAACTACTCTTCTTTCTGTCATAAATTTAAGGCTATAAGAGGCTGTGAAAACCTTTGGTAAAATTATTTCTTGTGCTCCTCGATATAGTTGATCGCGTCACCGACGGTAGCGATCTTCTCAGCGTCCTCGTCCGGAATCTGGATATCGAAAGCCTTCTCGAATTCCATGATCAGCTCCACGGTGTCGAGCGAGTCTGCGCCCAAGTGGTTGGTAAAGCTTGCTTCGGGCACTACCTCCGACTCCTTAACACCCAGTTTGTCGACAATGATTTCGACAACTTTTGATTGAACTTCTGACATAATTTTAATTTTTTAGTTAAACAATCATTTGGAAATAGTTCTTTCTTATTTCCGAGGTAATTTTGCGCAAAAGTAACACTTTTTTTATTACTTTTGACAAAACGAACCTTTTTTTTATTCACAACTTTTTCGACATTTAGCACATTTTTACAATTAACCGATTCAAAACCATATCCTTATGAAACTGCTTCTGATCTCTAATTCGACCAATGCCGGGGAGGAATATCTCCGTTATCCGCTGCCGGAAATAGGCCGGTTTCTTCAGGGCGTGCGCGAAATAGTCTTCGTTCCCTATGCCGCCGTGACTTTTTCGTACGCGGAATACGAAAAGAAGGTGCAGGCGCGTTTTTCGGAGCTGGGCATCCGCGTGCGTTCGGTCCACCGCGCCAAAGACCCGGTGCGCATGATCCGCGAGGCCGAAGCCATATGTGTGGGCGGCGGCAACACCTTCGCGCTGGCAAAAAAAATGCAGGAGCAGGGGCTTATGAGGGCCATTCTGCGTAAAATCAAAGCCGGAACGCCCTACGTCGGATGGTCCGCAGGCAGCAACGTCGCCTGTCCGACCATCTGCACAACAAACGACATGCCCATCGTGGAGCCTGAATCGTTCAAGGCCGTCGGTGCCGTGAAATTCCAGATCAACCCCCACTACCTCGACGCCAATCCCGAAGGACATGCGGGCGAGACGCGTGAACAGCGCATACTCGAATACATCGAAGCCAACCCGCGCCGCTGGGTGGCCGGACTGCGCGAAGGCTGCATGCTCCGCTACGAGGAGGGCAAACTGGAACTGATCGGAAAACGCCCGATGCGCATGTTCCGCAAAGGCACGGAAACTTTCGAAATCGAACCGGGCGGCGACCTGTCGTTCCTGCTCTGATTTCCCCGCCCGGAGTGCGCTGCGGGCGGTAAATGAATATATTATATATAGGTATGAAAATTCTGATCGCGGGTCTGGGACTCATCGGAGGCTCCTTTGCCCTCGCATTGCGCGACCGCGGAATAGCGGACGAAATATTAGGCGTCGAGAAGTCGGACGAAAACGCCGCCGAAGCCCTCCGGCTCGGATTGGCCGACCGCATCGTGACGCTCGAAGAGGGCGTTCCGCAGGCCGATCTCGTGGTGCTGGCGACACCCGTCGACACGATTCCGCTGATGGCCGTAAAAGCGCTCAACCATGTGACTGACAGGCAGGTGGTGATGGACATGGGGTCGATCAAGGCCGAGCTGTGCGAGGTGATCTCGATGCACGCGCGGCGCGGCCGTTTCGTGGCGGCGCATCCGATGTGGGGCACCGAGTACAGCGGCCCGCGGGCCGCGCAGCACGGGGCCTTCACGGGCCGCAACGCCGTACTGTGCGAAGCGGAGCGCAGCGACGCCGACGCACTGGCGACGGTCGAGCGCATCTTCCGCACGCTGGACGTCCCCGTAGTCTACATGGGAGCCGAAGAACACGATCTGCACGCGGCTTACGTGTCGCACATCTCCCACGTGACCTCGTTCGCGCTGGCGCTCACGGTGCTCGAAAAAGAGCGCGAGGAGCGGCACATCTTCGACCTTGCGGGCGGCGGTTTCGAGAGCACCGTGCGACTGGCCAAAAGCGCCGCCGCGACATGGGTGCCGATCCTGCTGCGCAACAAATACAACGTGCTGGACGTCCTGCGCGAGCATATCCACCAGTTGCAGATCATGCGCAGGATGATCGAACGCGACGACGCCGAGGGGCTGACCAGCGCTTTCGGCAAGGCCAATTCGATCCAGCGCATCATCCACTGACCGCAATGGGCACGACGGCCGAGACGGGGCGCATGGGCGAACGCGCGGCGGCGGAGTTTCTCCGGCGCGCGGGGTACGAAATTTGCGCGCTCAACTGGCGGAGCGGCCGCTACGAGCTGGACATCGTGGCCCGCAAGGGAGATTTCGTGCATTTCGTGGAGGTTAAGACCCGCCGTGCGGACGGACTCACGCCGCCCGAAGCGGCCGTAACGCCGCAGAAATTCCGGGCGCTGACGCGGGCCGCACTCCACTATATGGCCTGCACGGGCGAGCAGCGCGAAGCGCAGTTCGACCTTGCCGCCGTGGACGTAATGCCCGGCGGAGAGCTGGAAGTGCGCCTGATTCCGCAGGCGATGGAATACAACTGGTAATTTTGCATTTCCGACAAATTATACTACCTTTGTCGGACTGAAAAACCAACGTTCCGGCGTAAAGTCCGAAACACAGCCGGTTTGTCCGGCGACAAATAAACCGTAAACAACACCGCAAACCGTAAATACCGATGTGGTTATATAATTTCGGCCTGACATGCTACGTCTGGATCATCCGGTTAGTCGCCCCGAGGCATCCGAAGGCCCGGCTCTGGATCAACGGGCGCAAGGACCTCTATAAACGGATGGCCGAAACCATCGACCCCGCGGCCCGTATCGTCTGGATACACGTGGCTTCGCTCGGCGAATTCGAACAGGGACGGCCCATCATCGAACGCATCCGCAAGGAGCATCCCGAATACAAAATCCTGCTCACGTTCTTCTCGCCTTCGGGTTACGAAATCCGCAAGAACTATCAGGGCGTGGATTACATCTTCTACCTGCCGATCGACACGCCGCGCAACGCGCGCCGGTTCCTCGACGCGGCGCATCCCGAGGTCGCTATCTTCGTGAAATACGAATTCTGGCTCAACCTGCTCTACGAACTGCGCCGCCGCAAGGTGCGCACCTATATCGTCTCGGCCATTTTCCGCCGCAATTCGATCTTTTTCCGTCCCTACGGCGGCATGTGGCGGCAGGCGCTGGAGTCGTTCGACGTAATGTTCGTGCAGAACGAGGAGTCGAAGACGCTGTTGGCGGGACTGGGCTTCGACAACGTGATCGTGGCGGGCGACACCCGGTTCGACCGCGTGGCCGAGATCGCCAAAGCCGCCAAGCATATCGACGTGATCGAGCGGTTCAAAGGCGACAACCGGATCTTCGTGGCCGGCTCGACATGGGCGCCCGACGAGGATCTGCTGATCCGCCTGATAAACGACAATCTCGACATCAAATTCATCGTCGTACCTCACGAAATGGACGAAAGCCGCATAACACGCCTCATGGCCGAGATCAAAGGCGGCACGCTGCGCTACACCCAGTGCACCCCGCACACGAGTTACGGGCCTAAACAGGTGCTGATCCTCGACACGGTAGGTATTCTGTCGTCGGTATACAGCTATGCGACGTGGAGCTACATCGGCGGCGGATTCGGCGTAGGCATTCACAATACGCTGGAGGCCGCGACATTCGGACTTCCGGTGGCGTTCGGTCCCAATTACCAGAAATTCAAGGAGGCACGCGATCTGGTGACGCTCGGCGCGGCCCGGTCGGTCAAGGATTACGACGAACTGCGGGCATGGTTCATTCCGCTGCGCGACAACGAGGAGTTCCTCCAGAAAACCAGCCGCATCGCCAAGGATTATACCACACGGCATCAGGGCGCGACAGGCATCATCGTAAGGCCGAGTTTCCACTGATACCGCGCAAGTCGGAACACCATTAAAAATACATACCCCGGAAGTCAGACTTCCGGGGGATGTTCGGTTATAACAGACTGGGTTTCTGTGGAAGGATACAGTTATTTCTTCTTATCCTTCGAGCGTTCGAATACGTCCCAGCTCGTACCAAAACGCTTCATCTCGACTTTCAGGACACCCCTCAACTCATCTAACTTCGCGGCATAAGCCTCGTCGCCGACGAGGTTGTGCAGTTCACCCGGATCGTTCCGGAGATCGAAGAGCGACTCCACGCCGTTTTCACCCTCTTCAGAAAGCCCGAAGCGGGTATACTTGTACCGACCGCTGTCCAGCACGCCATATGAATTAACGGTCTCGTAATAAAGATATTTCCGGTCGAGAGGTGCTCCCGTCCGGAGCGTATTGACGAGGGATACACCGTTCAGTTCCTTCGGAATCTCAATGCCTGCAAGGTCGAGCAACGTAGGCAGCAGATCCCAGCCGTTGCAAACCGGCGTCGTATTGTCGATTACACCCTGCCGAATACCCTTGCCTGCGAAGATGAACGGCACTTTCTGGCACTCCTGATAGGGAAGGTTCTTGCCCACGGCACCGTGCGATCCCGCCATCTCGCCGTGATCGGAAGTGAACACGACAATCGTATTATCCTTGTGGGGACTCGTCTCCAGCGCATCCAGCACCACCCCGATCTCCTTGTCCACCTGTTCCATGAGCCGGTAATAGAACCAGATGTGCGACCGCGTTTTCCGGTAGTCCGTTCCATAGGGCTGCTTCAGCTTCACGGCGGGGAAGCGGTCCGTTTCCGCCGTATTGAACGGCAGCCGGGCGAGTTCGTCCCCGTCGAACGTCGCCGGGTCGATCGACCGGTAAATATCGCGCCAGCGCAACTGGTTCTCGCGGGCCCACATCTCAATCTCGTCGGTCTTGAAATCCGACATCTGCTTATCGTTAAACAACAGCTGCGCCATGCAGATATCGTGCGGATTCATGAATGAGAGGAAAAGCAGGAAAGGTTTGTCGCCCTCGTACTCCGAGATGAACTCCGCACCTTTCTCGGCCATTTCATCGCGGTCTTTCTTAATCAGGTACTCATCGAAGCCGTAACGATAAGGCGGCTCATAGATCGACCCCTTGCCGCTATGACCGTTCGCCCACGGCAGGTGGACCTTGCCGGCATAGTAGGTGGCGTAACCCGCGTTCCGGAACAGCGTGCCCATAGCGCGCGTTTCGATGGTCCTGAGCATGCGCTCGCCCGCCTCGCCGCCCGGCGAGAAGTTGCCCGTCATTCCGAAAGAGTTGGGTGCCTCGCCGGTAAGCAGCGCGAAGCGCGACGGCCCGGAAACGGGATGTCCGGCATAGCAGTTGGAAAAGGTATAGCCGTTGCGCACGAGCCGGTCGAGGTTCGGGGTTTTGAAATAGGGATTGCGGGCGTAGGGATCGTTCCCGAGCGCCTCGGTAATGGCCGAGATCATGTAATAGCTCTGCTGGTCGGTCATGATGTAGAGCACATTCTGACGATTGTCAGCCCCCTGCGCCGCCGATGCGGCCAAAATCGGCAGGGCCGTCAGTCCGGTAATTGCATTTCTGTTCATTTCATTTTGTTATTTTCGGTTTTTCACAAGGCCCGAAATCGAATACGGGCGATTGTCGGAGAGTGTCAATCCCCGTTTTTTCAGTTCTTGGTCCAGCATCCGCCTCAGTTCCCCGAGTTTGGATGCATAAGCCGGGTCCGGTGCAAGGTTGTGCATCTGTCCGGGGTCGTTTTCGAGGTCGAAAAGCACGGCCGGATTGCCCGGCATTTCGTAAAGAATATAGGCCCAGCGCCCTTCCTGAATGATTTCGAAGGCATTCGAACCCTCCAGATAGAGGTGCTTCCTTGGAAGCGTCTGCTCCCGGCCGCATACATAGTCCCACAATGATACGCCGTCGAGTCGTTCGGGAACCGGCACACCCGCGATGCTACACAGTGTCGGAACGAGGTCCCAGCCGTTGCAGACCGGCGTCGAGCGGTCGATGCGGGGCCGCACACCGGGGCCGGCAAAAATCAGCGGCACACGCTGGCACTCGTTATACATAATGTTCTTCTTGGCCAGCCCATGCGACACCATCATATCCCCATGGTCGGAAGTGAAGATCACAACCGTATTTTCGGCACAGGGTGAATTCTCGAACGCATCCAGCACCCGACCGATCTCGGCATCCACCTGCTCGACAAGGCGGTAATAGAGCCAGATATACTTCTTCCACATCAACTCGCTGTACGAACCATAACTCTTTTGGAAAACCGGTCCCTGCGGATGATTATCCGTCGGTCCGAAATTGGAAGGCAGCCGCCCGGAAGCATCGCTGAGGAAGTAGTCGTCTCCCAGTTCCCGGATTCGCGGCAGGTAGGTCAGAGCATTGATTCCCGCAGGTTTGGCCGACTGGGGATTCTTCTCCGGCCGGGGATTGTCGGTAATAACCAGCTTGTCCGCCCCGATGTCATGGGGATTGATGAGCGACACAACGAATAAGAACGGCTGTCCATCCGGGCGGAGATTCCGGAAAAACGTTTCGCTCGCCTCCACCGCACCAAGACGGTCGTCCTTCGTGAGATGGTCGAACTGCCAATTGACCGCCTTGTCGCCACCCGGAGTCCGGCCCTCGCCAAAAGGCAGGTGCGACTTGCCGACATAATAGTTCCGATACCCTGCCTGCCTGAACAGCGCACCCAGCGAGCGGGTCCGCGCCACTTCGAGCATATCGTCTTTGCGGGAGTGCGGAGCCGTATTGTCCTGAATGCCGAAGCAGGCCGTAGACTCACCCGTGAACAGCGCCCAGCGCGAAGGAACCGAAATCGGATTGGCACAGTAGGTATTGTCGAAACAGCAACCACGCCGCACAAGGCGATCGATATTGGGCGTGGAGAAAAATTCGTTCTCATGCAGTGCGCTCACCATGTCCCAACGTTGCTGGTCCGTGATGATGAGCAGCACGTTCGGCCTCTCCTGCGCGGCCGCAACGGCAGCACAGCCGAGAGCCGAAAAAGTCGCTATCGTTCTGATTCCATTCATATATTCAGTTTTTTGAACCCGTATTTCCTCGGAATTGTCCGTTCCGCACCGCGGGAAAGCCGCGGCACGGAACGGACGGGTTTCCCTGTTTAACGAAGTCCCGATGTCTCTCCGGTGTCGGTCGTCACTTTGCGCAGGCAACGGATCGGACGTCCCGTGAAGCGGGTCGAAGCTGAAGTGATCGAGAAACGTCCCGTGGGAGGCGCCCCGATGCGCATGATGTAGGCGCCGGTATTCTTACCCGTACCCTTGGGCGTTCCGGCATCCGCACACCACAAATCACACGTTACGAGCGATCCATTGGTCATGTTGCCGTTGGCCGGAGCACGCCAGCCCGTCGTACCGAAGCGCGTCGCTTTGAAGAGGTTGGACAGCGTCTGCCGCGCCGGCGTCGGTTCGAGGGCATTGACGATCGCCGTCAGATCCTCGGTCGTCGCCATCGAATAGCCCTCGGGACAGTTGTCCACCGTCCACTTGTCGCCTTTGAGATTCATCGGGGGATCGTCGAACATCGCCTCGCTCTGCGTCCACCGCCAGGGAATCGAACTCATGTTGGTCACGACTTTCACGTCCGGCGTCGCGGAAGGAATCGCCCGGTCGAACTGGTAATAGTATCCGGCCGCCTCGAAAAGTTCGGGATACGTAATGCCGGTATCGAATGCCTTGTCGTAGAAGTGTTCTCCGTAAGCCGTTGTCGCCCCCACATTGCGATCCAGCATATAGTAGGTGGTATTACCGCTCTGGATCGGATCGAGTTCGTAATAGACCAGCTGTGTACCGCTGTAAATCATGTTCTTGTACGCCGGCGTCTGTCCGCTTTCGAGGTCCAGCATGTAGAGCGCTCCCCCGCTTACGGCCGTATGGATTTGGCAGACCTTTCCGTAGACGGTTTCACCATGCGCGTTAGCTGCGAAAGGCTTATAATAGACCGTACCTTCCGGAATGTCGGCAAGCTTGCCCTCGAAGTAGTCGTACATGCCGTCGGAAACGATTGCACCCGTAACCTCCAGTTTCCGGTCGAGCGCCTCGGCCGAAGTTCCGTAGAGGAAGCCCTTGCCGGTAAGCGCAGCACCGCCGTCGGAGAGCAGTTTGGCCCGCAGCACTACCGAACTGGTCGAGAAATTGGCTGCCCGGAAATCGTAATCCAGCAAGTATTCGTCCACGACGGGATTGCCCTCGCTGTCCGTCGTAAAGCTGTTCACGGCAGAGCCGACGGCACTGAAATTATCGTTCTCGACGAATGCCCGGTAATAATACTTCGTGTTCGGCGACAATCCTTTCACGAAGACTTTGTAGTCATTCGACTCATCTTCCAGACTGAGAGCATACGCCTTGTCGGAGAACTCCACCGAACTCTGCCCGTACTCGATGCCAAAACGCGCATCGGGATCATATCCGTTGAAATCCAGCACGCCGGCGATGATCAGCGAGGTCGGTGTCACGTCCGACACCTCGCCGGTCGAAACCGCGGGAGTCTCAAGCGCCTTGGTCCGGAAGGTTCCTGCGTCTCCCTCTACCTCTTTCGAAAAGGATTTCCATTTGTCCCCGTTGAAGTAAACGCCTGTACGGATATAAAGCACGTAGTTGTATTTCGTGTCGGGTTTCAACCCCTCCACCTCGTAAACGACCTCGTCGGAAATTGCATTCAAGTTGGAAAGCGGCTCGCCGAGAGAAAATTTTCGGGCATTATCGCGGCCCTCCTCGTCGGTCCAATAATAGATTCCGTAATCGCCGGGCTTCACCGTTGTCGATCTCCGGTCCTCGGTCGTCAGTCGCTCGTCGCCCAGCGTCGTGCCTGTCTCGGAAACCGAAACCCTCTTGCCGTCGAGTACCGTCACCGTACCCGTCGGGGCTCCCGGCGGATCAATGAGCACGGAATCCGTCCGGAAAACAATGTTGTTCCCATAAACCCGCTGTCCCGAATTCCGGACGACGAAAGCCTTCACGTAATAGTCCGTCTTACGTTCGAGCCCCTCTACCCGCAGTTCGAATTTACCGGTCCGAATCTCATCCACGGTATATTCCGTACCGGCGTTCGATCCGTCGATGGGCGCGAGCGAAAGGGCGAATCCCAAGGCAGCGGCCTTCTCGCCCGCGGGATGGTACTCGCCCTGCAGGGTCGCGCAATTATAGAAAATATCCTTGGCCTGCAAGGTACTCAGCTCCTGCGCCGAACCGGCGTCGAACGTATCGTCTTTTTCACAAGCCGTAAAAAAGAGCAGCGCGAGCATCAAATATTGTATCTTTTTCATGAGCATCCGTTTTTAATAACCATAGTTCTGATAGAACAACGTTTTGTCTTCCGCGAGGTCCAGCTCGTAGGTCGGAATCGGCATCAGGTAATTGACCTCGAAGTTGAAGTTGATGACCGGAATGGCATTCGGATTGACAATGCGCGCGGGCGCCAGCGTATGCAGCCGTCCCGTCCGGCAGAGGTCGAACCAACGGTGAAACTCGAAGCACAGTTCGCAGGCCCGCTGTGTCAGCAGCTCGTCGTAAGTCAGGGTCTCGGCCGTATAGTCTACCAGACACCGGGTCTCCTTCGCATCATAATTGCTCCGGGCTTTCGCCAGCTCGGCTTCCGTCTCGTCCGTCGGATTGCTTTCATGGGCGGCCATGGCGGCGTTGAGCCATTTCCGGGCATCCGCCAGCGCCAGCTCCTTCATCTCATCCACGGTATAGAAACGTCCTGCCGCGGCATTCCAGCCACGCGCACGCGCCAGCAGCTGTTCATTCATGATCTTCAGCGACTCATTGCCCGCCGTACCCTGATTGCAAAGCATGTCGGCCTCGATGCGCATCAGCAGAATGTCCGCATAGCGCAACACGATCACGTTGTTGGGACAGTTGGTAGACTCGAACGAAAGGGATTCCGCCCAATACATCGACGGATCGCTGCCGTAACCCCAGCGGTACTTGCTCACGCGCAGACGTCCGCCGGGAATGCTGATCATCGAACGTTTCAGCGAATCGGGATCTTCCGTATCGATGTTGAAGGTTTCGTCAGTCACATCCGAAATAGATTCGTCTTTCAGGTAAGCCAGATCAAGCGGATCGCCCGTACTCGTATCGTACCGCACGCGGTAATCGGCAATACTCCATGTCCTACGGGTGTCTCCCAGCTTAAAATAGCGGTAAAAGCTGGGGGGGGGAGCGAATGAACTCGACCCGACCAGACAACTCACGGTAGCGGCATTGGCATTACCCGTCTGCTGTACTCCGAATTGCTTCGACCAGTTACTGCCCAGACCGGGAGAACTGCTGTACTGGAGTTCCCACATGGATTCCGGACCGTTCTTCTTGCCGAGCAGAAAGATGTCACCGTAGGTTTGGCACAGCGAATACTTTTCGGATGCGATGATTTCGTCGCACAACGTACGGCACTCCTCGAAAAGTTTCTCAGTGTCGTACTCGAGTTCGTCGTACTCGGGAACCGGCTGGGGATCACGGTTCATCGAGGTTCCCAGCGTCAGGTAGACCTTGGCCAACAGGCCCTTGGCCACCCAGCGGTTGACATGTCCCGTCGTGATGTTCTCGGACAGAACGCCCTCTCCCGCAGCGAACTTCAGGTCGTCGATAATGGCGTCATAGACCTCGCTGATCGGATTCCGCCGGATGCGGAAACTGATGTCGGTAGTCTCCTTCAATTCGACCGGCACGCGACCGAACGTCTGGACCAGCCGGAAATAGCACCACGCCCGAATGACCTTCGCTTCGCCGATGATCCGGTTCATGTCCGTTTCGGTGATATCCGGCACTCTCGGAGCATAATCGATGATGATATTGGCGGTCTGGATGACCTTGAAATGACGCTGGTACCACTGCGTCACCGTATTGTGGCTGGCCGAGTAGAGGTAGCGGTCGGCTACGCCCATGTTGCTCGAAGCATTGATGGCGTACACCTCGTCCGTACCCACGTTCGCGATGCCCAGAGCCGCACCCTCATAGAATACCTTGGCCGTGGCATATACACCGAGCAGCCCGGCTTCGAGCTCTTCGGTCGTCTTGTAGAAATTGTTCATGACCCGCTGCGACTCGGAAGTCTCCTCGAGAAAGTCCGCGCAAGCCCCGAATGACAGCGCCACACTCAGGACGACCGGGACGAACATCAGTTTTATCTCTCTAATTTTCATGATTCGGTTATTTTAGGGTTGCATGTCAGAATGTCAGGGAAAGCCCCATCGTATAACTTCTCGTGTGAGGGAACGAAGCAGCGTCCAGCTTCGGAAGCATATCGGCATAGGCCCCCTTGGCCACGCTCACGTCAGGGTCGTATCCCGAGTAATTCGTAAACACATAAGCGTTGCGCACAGCGAAGAAAATCGACATCTTGTTCACGAAAAACTTTTTCGTGAGCGCCGAGGGCAGCGTATAGCTCAGCGAAATATTATCCAGACGCAGGTAAGAAGCGTCTTCGATGTAGCGGTCGGTGAGAATCTCCTCCCATGAGTTCGTCGGCATCTTGAGATCGGAGTCCTCATTGCCCTGATGCACGATCTCGCCGGTCGTTATATCGTAAAGCGTAGGCGTCCAATAGTTCGCCGCCGACCGGAGAATATTGCGGCCTCCGTTGCTGTTGAGCTGTGTGAGCTCACGCGCGGTAGCGTTAAAAATCTTACCGCCGTAAGAGAACTCCATTCCGACCGTCAGCGTGAAGTTGAACAGCCGCAGCGTATTGACCATACCGCCGGTGAATTGGGGCTCGGAGTTGCCCAAGATAATGCGGTCGTCCTCATTGACCGTTCCGTCACCGTTCTGATCGACGAGACGCGTATAACCGGGGCGCAAGTTGCTCTTCGCGATTCCGGCCGACGAGTAATCGTCCGGCAAAGCGTCGATCTCGCTCTGACGTCTCCAAACGCCGGCGCTCTGATATCCGTACCAATTACCCAGCGGCTTGCCGACGCGCAGAATGCCGAAATTCGTACAACGACTCGCAGACGACGGATTGAGGATCAGCTCCTGCGCGCCGCCCAGCGACAGTACCCGAGAGCGGTTGAACGCCATGTTGTAATCGAGTGACCATGAAACGGTATTCGACTGCACGGGCACGGTGTTCAGCGTGATTTCCAACCCCTTGTTCCGCACGGAGGCGATATTGCTCCATTGGGTCGCATAGCCCGTCGTATAGGGGATCGGGCGTTCGAAAAGCAGGTCAGAAGTCTTCTTCGTATAAACTTCCAGCGTACCGGACAGACGGTTCCGGAAGAACCCGAATTCAACGGCAGCGTCATACTGTATCATACTCTCCCACTTCAAGTGGGGATTCGCGGGGCGGTCGGTCACGATTCCGTAGGAGGGCGTCGAACCGTCCACGGGATAAAAAATCGAGGACATCGTACTGAGCGACTGCAACGACGGAATGGATGCGTTGCCCGTCGATCCAACCGAGAAGCGCAATTTGAGATTGCTCAGCGCCTCCACGTTTTTCAGGAAGGGTTCCTCGGACAGACGCCACATGACGGCACCCGAGGGAAAGACTCCCCACTTGTTGTCGTTTCCGAATTTCGACGAACCATCGAAACGGATCGAACCGGTGAAGTAGAGGTTCTTGTAGGAATAGTTCACACGCCCGAGGTAGGAGAGCATCCGCACCTTGGTATAATTCGTCGAAATGCTGTACGGCGTCTTGCCGTCCTGCATGGCTCCGGTATTAAGCTCCTCCAAGTCGAAACCGTGCGTCTCCGTGCTGAGTTCTTTGCGGTTGGTCTGCTCGACGATGACACCGGCCATTGCATCGAACCGGTGGTTCCGATTCGAGAACTTCGGATTGTAGGTCAGCAGGTTCTCGCTGTTCCAATAGAAGGCGTTGGACATCGTGTTGATGGCCTTGCCGCCTTGCTGACGTCCCTGCTGGACATCCTTCGGATAGTAATTCTGGTTATGCAGCTCGTTATTCGAGAAGTTGCCGGCAATCGAAAGCTTGAAATCCTTTGCGATCGGCACGTTGAAATAGACACGCAGGTTGGCATTCTTCCGATTGCTCTGCCGCTTGATGTTCTTGGCCTGATAGAGCGGGTTGTTGTTCTCGTAACGGTTTTCGTTACCCTCGACAATCCAATCCTGCGCCGAAAGCGGTTTGGTAGGCGCCTGTGCCAGCATGTTCATCGTCACGCCGCTGCCGTCGGTAGACAGGCCATGCTGCTCCGAATGCAGACCGCTGAAATTCACGCCGAAATTACCGCCCCGCTTGAATCCGTGTTCGTAATTGACACGCAGGGAGTAGCGGTCGTAATCGCTATGGATGAGGATACCCGGCTGGTTGTAATAACCGGTCATGACCGAAAAACGGTTCTTGGCATCGCCGCCGCTCACGTTGACGCGGTACTCCTGCACGAGCACCTGACGCATCATCGCCTCCTGCCAGTCGGTATTGACATAATTGGGATTCGAGGGGTCCTTGTAGTCGGAAGGATTATTCCACTTGCTCATCTGGTTGTATTGGTAGAAATTACCCTCGGAGTCCTTGTAGAAGGTCCGCGAAGCCTGTCCGAAGTTGATGCCCTCGGCATCTTTCGGGTAATAGTTGTAGGCGCTCCAATACATCGCCTGCGCAAATTCGTAGGAGTTCATCAGGTCAAGTTTGTTGGCAGCTTCCTGAATCGAATAGCTCATATCCAGCGAAACATTGATCCGGCCCGCCTCACCGCGTTTAGTGGTGATCATCACTACGCCGTTCGAACCTTTCGAACCATAGATGGCCGTCGAAGACGCATCTTTCAGAATCTCGATGGATTCAATGTCGCCCGGTGCGACATCGGCAGTTTCGCTCACCAGACCGTCGATCACGTAAATCGGGGAGTTGCTGGCATTGAGCGATCCGGCGCCGCGGATGCGGATATTCAGGGTTTCCCCGGGTTCGCCGTTGTTCGACAGCACCCGGACACCCGCCACCTGTCCACGGAGCGCGTCCTCCATATTGGCGATCATCTTGTCGTTGAGGGCTGCCTTGGAAACCGACGCCACCGAACCCGTCAGGTCGCTTCGTTTCGCCGTACCGTAGCCGATCACAACAACGTCGTCGAGCAGTTGCTGATCCTCATAGAGAGTCACACGAACGTGCGTGCGTCCGGCGAGCGCCACTTCGGAAGACTTCATACCCACATAGGATAGCGAGAGCGTCGCTTGGGGATCCGAGACCTTCATGGTAAAATGGCCTTTGGAATCCGTGATGGTACCGCCTCCGGCCGCACCTTTCTCTACGACGGTGACCCCGACTATGGGATCGGACGTGTTCGTAAATACTTCGCCGGTCACGACATAGCCCTGCTGTTGGGCAAGGACAGAGGTTTTTCCTCCCAGCCAGACGGCACAAATCACGACGGCGACTTTCAATAGTAAGTTCTTAGTCATAGATTAATAAGTTTGAGGTTGGTTATTCGTTTCAACGGTCTAAAACCCCGCCCGGGGAGGCCGACTCCCCGGACAGGTGAAATCAGTCGGCTCCCCAATTCTTGTTCGGCTCGCGGCCCAAGAAGAGTTCTAACGTAGCGCCCGCGGCGATATCGGAGAAATCCAAATAACATTTGTTATAGGGTTTGCCGTTCAGCAGCGCCTTCTGAATATAGATATTTTCGGGAGCGTTGTCATGCGCAATGACCGTGAATTTCTCCCCTGCGGCATAACTCGGATCAAGACGGAATTCGATGCGGTCGAATACGGGGCTCGTAATCTCCATCCGCGTGTCGCCCGGGCAGGCGGGATGTATGCCCGAAGCCGTCAGCACATACCAAGCGGACATCTGCCCCGCATCCTCGTTGCCGACGATACCCTCGACCTTGTTCTTGTAACCGTTTTCGCAGATGTGGCGCGTCCAGCGCTGCGTTCTCCACGGCACATCAAGCCGGTTGAAAAGGAACGGCACAAGGTGTACCGGCTCGTTGGCGTGGTTGTAGTAATTGTTCCACTTCAAATCAACAGGCGCTTTTTCGAAAAATTCCTCGAGATCGGCCAACACGGCCTCGCGGCCTCCCATCAGTTCGACCATGCCGTCCACATCGTGCGGCACGAACCAGCCCTGCTGGTAAGGATTGCTCTCGGTGCAGCCCCATCCCTGCTGCAGACGCCCCTTAGGCTTCATCGGCGCCCATTCGCCGTTCTCCAAGCGGGGGCGGAACCAGCCCAGCTCCTCGTTCCAGAGGTTGCGGTATGCCCTGCTTTTTTTCAGAAACTCGGCGGCATCGTCCTCCTTGCCCATGGCCTTCGCCATCCGGGAGATACACCAGTCGAAATAGGCGTATTCGAGTGTCAGCGAAATACCTCGGTTGCGGTCATCGAAACTGTAACCGAGTTTGTCGTTGCCGAAAAGTTTCGACGTGTTCAGCGCATAGCGGTAGGCGGCTTCAGCGTCGTAGGTACGAATACCCTTGACATAGGCATCCGCAAGCACGGAGAGCGCCGGATTGCCGATCATGCAGCCCGAATAGGCATTGAAGAACTCCCAGCGTTCGTAGTATTCCCGTCCGCTCTGGTCCGCCAATGTGATGAGCGAATTGAGCTGGTCGCTGACCAAGGCGGGATTGATGATGGTTTGCAGCGGCATCTGGCTGCGGAAAACGTCCCAACCGCTGAAAATCGTCCGTTTGGTAAACTTTCCGTCGGTATTGTGGATTTCATAATCCCCGCCCACATAGCGGCCGTCCACGTCGGTATAGAGACGCGGATCGAGCATCGTGTGGTAGAGCGCAGTGTAGAAGATGGTCTTCTGGTCCTCCGTGCCGCCTTCGATCTTGACGCGTCCCAGCTCCTTGTTCCATAGGTCATAAGCCTCAGTCCGGACCGTCTCGAAGTCCTTGCCGGCGATCTCCGTATTGAAATTGTTTTCCGCACCCTTCTGATCCACGAACGAGATGCCCACATGGAGCGTCACCTGCTCGCCGGCTTCGGATGCAAACTCCGTAAAGAATCCGATGCTCTTACCTTCGAGTTCGGCCTTGTCACGGATGACAGCAGCCTGCGAAAGGCGCTCCTGATAGGGAATGCTCGTCACCTCATCGCGCTTGCGCACCCAATCGTCAGGAATATCGGCGCTCCAAAACCCGTAATTCTTCAGCGGTTTGCTGAAACGGCCGTAGAAGTGGAGCGTATATTTCACCTGTCCCTTTCCGTTGCCCCAGCCTCCGCCGTCCGGCGTACACTTGATCCAGCCCATGATCGTACTATCGTTGACGACCTTCAGATACTGGTAGTCCGACGAACCCGCTACACGGCGGGCCAGATCGATCTGGATACGCGAACAGTCGTGTTCGGGAAAAGTGAAACGCATGATTCCGCAGTGCGGCGTAGCGGAAGTCTCGGCACGGATGCCGTAATCAGTCAGGTTCACGGAATAGTAACCCGCCCGAGCGGTTTCCGTGGATTTGTCATAATACGACCTCCAACCGGTAATCGTCCCGTCTTCCTTACCGGGAATGGTCTTCAGCGGGCCGGTCGTCGGCATCACGAGGAAGTTCCCCAGATCGCCGAACCAGCCCACGCCGCTCATTTGCGTCAGCGCGAAACCTTCAATAGTCCTGTTTTCATCGCTGTACCCCGAACTCTTGTCCTTACCGGTCACCGTATTGGGACTCACCTGCACCATGCCAAAGGGAGCGAAGGCTCCGGGAATGGTCTTTCCCAAACCGTGATAAGCTCCCGCTGCGTCGGGATTGCAGCTCGCGCCGATGAAAGGATTCACATAGTCCGCCGGAGACTTCGCGCCTTCGGCCCGAGCGGAGTGGCAGCCCCCGGAGAGGAACAGCAAAAACACCAGCCCCGGTACGGCCGTCATTCGAATAGTTTTTCGATGCATAATCAGATAATGAATTTGGTAATAATTTATACAAGATCAATAAGTTAAATAAAATCCGGACCAATATCGGCCGCCGCTTCAGAGTCCAAGTCAGGCGTATGGAGCCCCGACCGCGCTCCCAAAGGAAGCTCGGCAAGGTCCTATATGACTGTTTCACGATTACGTCCGGAACGGTATCAGCCGAAAAGTTCCGGATAAAGTTCGGGCATTCGCTTCAACTGCGTATCCCCGGTTTCCTGCGCCAATTTTTTATAGATTTCCACCAATTCGGCGACCGTTTTATCGTATCCCTGTTTCCCGTAGAGATTGTGCATCTCCTGAGGATCATCGAGCAGATCGAAGAGATAGACCGTCCGTGCTTCGGGAATGAAAACGAGTTTGTAACGGTCGTTGCGAACCATACGCTGATGAGTGCGATAGGCACCGTAGACGGCCGGATAATGCTCCGCGCCGACATCCTCTAATACCGATACGAGCGACCGGAAATCGACATGTTTCGGAGTCTCAATGCCGGCGATGTCATAGACGGTCGGCACGAGGTCCTGCATATAGCAGAGACAGTCACGCTTCTCATTCTCGGGTATGCCGCAGCCGCTGAAAACGAGCGGGACCCGCATGGAATGTTCATAGACGTTCTGTTTGCCCATCAATCCGTGATGTCCGCAGGCGAGGCCGTTGTCCGCGGCGAAAATTACGAGAGTATTCTCGTCCAGACCGCTTTTTTTCAACTGGTCCATGATACGTCCTATCTCCCGGTCGAGGTGTGTAATGATCGCGTAATACTCCTGCCGGTGTTTTCGGACGGCATACTCCGTGCGGGGGAACGGCGCGAGCCGCTCGTCGCGCATCGTCTCGGGACACCCCATCAGCTCTTTGAGCGGATGCTCCGACTGAAAGTTCTCCGGCACGGAAATTTCATCGACGGGATACATGTCGTAGAACTCCTTCGGGGCCTGCCGGGGATCGTGGGGAGCGTTAAAGGCCACATACATAAAAAAGGGTTTGTCGGACTTCCTGTGCCGGTCGAGGTAACGCACCACATCGTCGGCCTGCACCTCTGTCCAGTGTTTGCCGCCTTCCCAATAGCCGCCCCACTGCCTGTCCCACGGAATCCATGCATTGTCTTCCGGCGACTTGGGACGGTCGTACTCTACCTCCGCCAACCCCGGGCAACCGCCGGGACGGACATCCTCCGTCTCGTCGAAAAACTGCTCCGGCGTCGTATGTTTGATATGCCACTTCCCGGTCATGTAGGTTTCATAGCCGGCGTCCTTCATCACCTGCACCCACATTTCCCGGTTTTCGATGGACGGAAGGTACTGTTCCTTTTCGCAGTCCCGCGCCTTCCACAGATAGCATCCGGTCATCAGCATCGAACGGCTGGCAACGCTCACGGCCCCGTGCCAGCCTCCCATGTTATAAGCATTCGTAAAGGCCGTTCCGCCTGCGACGAGACGATCGAGATTCGGAGTCTTCAACTCCGGGTTTCCCAATTCCGCCACGCCGTCGAAGGTCATGTCATCGACGAAAAGAAAAAGCACGTTCGGCTTCCCGGCATCGGCGGACTGCTGTGTTTGCGCCGCCGCCGGGGAGGTTATCCCCGTTGTCATTAAAGCCGCCGTCATCAGAAGACGGGGTGAAGAACAATAATCTTTTTTCATTCGGTTCAGCTGTTCAGGTTTGCAAATGTAAAATTAGGTCACAAAACAATCCGGCCGACACGGCCCGGAGCAAAATGAACTTTTGCAGCTCTCAATAATATGATAATCAAAAATAAACGCAAGCGATAAAGTAAACCCGAGGATAACAGAATCGGACGCACCGGCAACGAAACGGGGCCTTTCCGGTCACAAATGTTTCTGCACGAAATCCAGCATGTCGAACATGAACTCCTCATACCTGTAAAAACGCGGATTCACGACGCCGTGGGGACCATAAGGCACTGCACGCAACTCCACGACGGCCGCCCCCTTGGCTTTCAGTTCGGCAGCAAAATCAAGACTCGGCCGGGGATCGACGAGCGGATCCATCAACCCCTGAATGATCATCGCGGCAGGTATCCGGCTGCCCGGCTGCGGAATGATGAACAGCGGCGAGGCCCGCCTCAGGTTCTCCATGTCACCGGACGAGAATCCGAAATAACGCACCATGTCTTTGCGTTCGTCGAGCCACTTCCGCCCGTGAGCGACCATATCGACAGGTCCGGCCGAGGAGATAAAGAGTCTGGTTCCCGGCGTCGTCAACGCCATCCATGATGCCAGATGTCCTCCGGCCGAGAAGCCGTAAAAACCGAAACGCCCGGCATCCACGCCCCATTCCGAAGCGTGCGTACGGATGAACGTCAGCGCATCGCGCAGGTCCTCGCAGGTATCCTCGAAGGTGCCCTGTCCCGAAAGCGTATAGCTGACGCTCATCACGGCGATACCGTTCGAAGCGAACCACGATGCGGGCAGTACCATGTTCGGCGTCTTTTCGTGGCCTGTAGTCCAGCCGCCGCCGTGAATGAACAGCATGAACGGAAAGGGTCCCCTGCCCCGCCCTGCCGGCAAATAGACATCCATGCGGCAGGCATAGGCGGGGTAGCGCTTATAATCGAAACTCCGGACTGTGCATTTTTCGAGATCGGCCGGATGAATCCGGTGGGGAACATACCGCCAAGGCTCCCGCCAGCCGGGAA
>JAJPZH010000073.1 GCA_021204515.1 Alistipes sp.
CAGCAACACAATAAATATGAGTAAGTAATTTATCATTAATTTATCCCTACATTATTATTTCTGGAAATTTGTTTCAGCTGTTCAAGTCTCCAATCAGCGTAACTATCAATCTCTTCAATCATTTTATTTTCTGGATAGCCATCTGGGAACACCCATTTTTTCTCGAAACATCCTAGGCCGGATATATTAGTAATTAGCAAAATTTCTAAATTCGTTCCTATATAGTATATCAGGCATCGAGTTTTTGCATAGTCGAGTTCAACATTATTTCTACCTAGCTTTGTAATATGCATGCCCGTATTTTGCAAAAAACCTAATAAGACTGCATATTTTACATCCATACCACCATAATCAACTATGTGGGTTTGAATATGCTCATTTTGCTCTTTGGCAAACTTAAATAATAGCCACACAAGGACAGCTAGAATTAAAATCCAAATCATTTTCGTTCTTATTTGAGAATATTATTCTACACTTAAAATGATATTATTCCTCAAGGTATTTTTGAAGAGCATAACCACATTCTTCCTTTAGAAGTATTTTATAATTAATATTATGCTCATTACAAAACATAGTCAATGTCTGTTCCTTTTCCATTTGATAATAAAATTTATAATAGCCGATTTTATTAATAATCCAGCTATTAGAGTATCTCCATTTTCAATGTGAGCCATAGTTTTTTTGACAATTTGGTCAAAGCCTATTCTTATTTTTTGTCGAATAATATCTGTATTGTTATTTTGGTGTTCCATATTACTTCTTCCCCCACCATTCGCAAAAAAAGATAATAATGCAGATTGACAGGTATCTGCATTTAAAATTTGCTTTTGCGTAGCTAGGGCAGTTACAAGTTTACCTACAGTTTGCTCCTCTAGCCCCATCTTAGCAGCAATTGCCTTACTGTTGCCCCAATTTCTTCTTCTGCACATTCACCATCAATCATCATTAATGCTGTCATTTGTGTAATGTGTTTTATTTTCTTATCATTATCACTTGGATAGGCATCGTGGACAGAAGAAATATCTGTTGGATAGTTTTCTACATTAATTCCTTCTTTCCTTAAAAGAGAAAAAATAAAGGCTGTTTCTTTATCTGTAATTTGACCATCAATGGCTGCTAATGTAATTAAATCTCTAATACGACATTTGATTTCGTCTTCATCATGTTTAGAAGTCTTAAAATTCAATAGTTCGCGTAATCCCATAATTGATGTTGTATATCTTCCTCTGCCGTCCCTCACAGATGGTTAGTAATAAAAAGAAAGCGCAGGACTGAAAGCCTATTTTACTAAAGCAGGTTCTGGAATACCTCGATGGATAAAACAAGCAACAGCCCTACGCCTATATACTTGGGATAAGTATACGACGAAAGGATAAGTACGCTTATTCTCACCATCATTGAATTTTCCAGATTCGCTTTATGGGAATAAACTTACACTTTCCGTGTCAGTTAGTATGTCCCACAAAAGTAGGAAACTAACTCGAAAAATGCAATAACTTATTCTTCTTTTTAGGGCTGTTGCAGTAACAAATTTCGGTTTAAAGTTTCAGAAAATCAACATTGACTTTCAGAAATGTTTACTCTTGCTTGCGGGGGTCTGCCTTGATGTAAGCCACAAGGCAGATTATAGCCCAGACAACAAGCGTCATATACAAGTCTTTCATAAGCTAAAATTAAAGTAAATGTGACACATAACACTCCCCTCTGTACACCTATCTTTCCATTGTATAAGAGAGATAGATGTACAGCCCATGCGCAGATAGATTGTATTATTATAAAACAGCTAAGTGCGCACCCTCCAACTTTCATATCATAATGGAGAAAGGGAGAGAGTGTTACTCTAAAGAGTGTGGGTGATAAGACTGAGATGTGGGTTGGAAAGAAAGAGGGGGGGGATCAGACAGTCATTCTACGCACTTAGTTTTGGAATATATAGAAAGTAAGTGTGTAAGCTGTCGAATTTTTTTATTCCATTCCCCTATAAGGTTCAGGTTTTGAAAATCCGACAGCCTTTTCCTTACTCTATAAACCACTTGTATTCACTCTCTTCATAAAGGGCCTTATTGATGCCCTCTGCAAGTCGTGAGGCATTGAGCGCCCTGTCCAAAAAATTGTCGATGTAGGAGGACTTATTGGCCCCTGTCAGGAGGTTGTAGACCTTCCACATGGAAATCTCTCGGCCGAGTGCATCCACCCCGAAATCCTCGTCTTGGTAGTAGGCCCTTGCCACCAGATTGATCTGGGTGTCCGTCAGCAGGAACAGAGGCAGTTTCCTTTTCTCCTCCTGCGGCAGACATTGATAAAGCCGTGACTTGCCCAAAAACTGAGCAAACTGATGTTCCGTCATGGAGGAACTAAGCAGGTTTTGCATCTGTCTTGTGTGCTTCTCAGGGTTATAGAACTGGAGTAGCTCCATGACAGCCTTAAAGAGAGACTGTGTGTTCATTACCTTGATTTCACTCTTATAGCCGTCCGTACTTACACACATATTACAGCATACCATATTCTTGAAGCCCACGAATACCTTGAATCTCTCCGCGGATTTCCGGCTATAAAGGTTTTCATGGTTATAGGCCCTTACACCGCCCACGGTCAGATTCAAGGGATTTCCGTCGATGTCTCGGTGGATCGTGGGGATTTCGAAGCAGAACATCATACGCTCGTAATAGATGGTCTTATCCGATTCCAGCAGTTGGTTCACGGGCTTATGGATGGCTTCCGGAATCCTCCCTTTGACGATATGGCTTACACGGATATTCGGGCTGTCTATAGTTTCGCCCCGGAAGAAGGCACAGGCCGCCTCATGGACCGTCTCGATAAAGGCCGGATGGGAGATGGTCACCTCGTTGTCCTTGGAGAATACGGGGGTGATACAGTCGTTCTGAAGATGAGAGAGGCTGACTTCCTTAGTATTGGCCTCGACAAAGGGGCTGGTATTGAAACCTTGAGTATGGGAGTCATTATCAGAGGGGGCTGTTCCAAGATTCCCGGAAAGGGTTTGCATAACGCGGAACTGTCTAACGGGTTGCAGTCGGAGTGTCGTTTCCATAGGTCTGGGGGATTTGAGGTTGTACGGTAGGTTGTCGGGGATTGAGGTCGCACCAGTTCAGGATAGCTTGCCCGACTTTCGGGGTAATGGTGAATTCGGGACGGCCCATGAACAGACCTGTTCTGTCTTTGGAAGCTTGCACATGGTGTTTGAGGTCTATGTCCAAGACGACGGTAAATTCATAGTCCATGCCATCCCGTTGCATGGCTTTAAGGCCCACTTTCTCCGGGATCATCTTCCCGTTCTTCTCATTGAGCACATAATCCTGCTTGGTACGCATCGTACAGATGATATGGGACGGCGAGCGGAGTATCTTCTGCACGAAGGCATTCTGACACGGAGTGACCTTAGCCCAGTTTGCAAAGGAATTGCCCTGCAGATTGGCATGGAAATCAAGCAGGTAATCCCAGCAGTGGGAAATACTATCCACGATGATTACTTCCATACCGGACTGTTCGCAAAGGCTGATGGCCTCGATATAGTTTTCCGGGGAATAGTCACTGCCAAGGGAGACAACATTGTAGTTCCCAAGATGGGAATAGAGGTCTGCGGAACCATTCTCGGAATCTACGACGGCGATCTTGCGCCAGTCGTTCGTCATGCCATAGGCCAATAAAAGGGCAGAATAGGTCTTGCCGGAACCGGAACACCCTTGTAAGGCCAGTTTGATCTTGGCCTGTTTTCTCGTTGTTGGACGGATGAGTAACATGATACTTGAAATTAAGTCGTGTATATGTCTGTGTGATGGGTAAAAACAGACAGGAAGCCCGAAAGTTTCCTGCCTGCAGATAAAAGAGTAACTAAGCTTAAAAGACGGCCAAAGTGGGGGCACCGCCCTCGCCCCGCTGATGGAGCATCATAAACATCTCGCCTGTCTCGGCATTGCACACCTGCGAGACCACTGGGTCCGTCAAAAGACCGTCCTCGACCTTGCGGCTGCAAGGACCAGTTTCACAACCATAGACGAAAAAGACCTTGCCCGTGTGGGGATTCTGCTTGACTTCCAGTTTATCCACTTCCTGATGGGCCTTGAACTGGGCGACTTCCCACGTCTTGATGAATTTCAGATTACTTGTCATAACGCATTTGTTTTTAGTTGTCGTGACGGGGGAACATCCCCCATGCCAAAGGCGGGGGAAGGGTTAAGAGGGGATTGGAATGGATTGGTGCGGATAAAGCTGAAAAAAAATAAAAAATAAATTTTTTAGATTTCTTATAATCAGTAAATTATCTCTTATTAATAATATACTTACTCATGGCGTAGAACTGAGCTTAGAAAGGAAAAGGGCAGGAGTTAGACACTCCAGCCCTTATGCTTATTCAACTTCTCCTATCAGCTCTGATTCAATTTTATCCATATCACGTTCAATGGAACTATTCAAAATCTTGGCATAATGCTGGGTCATGCGCACGCTACTATGACCTAACATTTTCGAAACATTTTCCAACGAAGCTCCATTTGCCAAAGTAACCGTCGTGGCGAAAGTATGCCGGGCACAGTGTGTCGTCAGATTTTTAGTTATTCCGCACAACGTCGCCAACTCTTTGAGGTAAGCGTTCATCTTCTGATTACTCGGTACAGGCAGTAGCTTTCCCGTCGCGGCCCGATATTCCGCATATTTTTCCAAAATACGCAATGCAGGACGCAATAAAGGGATGTTACACATATTGTTGGTCTTGTTTCGGGCTTTGCTACCTCGCTTACCCTCGACGATATTTTCCGTGCTGAGAGAAGACACATCAACATAAGCTAATCCGGTCAGACAACAAAACAGAAAAATATCCCGAACCTGTTCCAAACGCGAAATACCGATCTGTTTTTCTTCCAGCCGTTTCAACTCATCCTGCGTCAAAAACTCTCGTTCAACGGTCTGCATTCTAAGAGGTAGCAAATCTATTGGATTGGTCTGAATAAGGCCCCGCGTTTTTGCAAGATTCACAATCTTACTCAGATTACGCAAATACTTGACCGTCGTGTTGTTATTGTTACTCCGAACTGTCATTAAGTAATGCTGATACTCCTCCATGAGTTGTGCGTCCAACGCTTTAACCTCTATATCGCTGATACTGCGGGTTGCGGTCAAAAACTCCCGGAACAGCTTCAACGAGGTCATATGCCGTTTATAGGTATTGGCTGCCACTGTCTTACCAATCAACTCTTTCATCCGGGAATTATGCTCCTCATAAAGCTTGCACAGCATCTCACCCTTTGGTTGTTCAACACCTCGGTATTGCTGCATTACCTCTTGAACGCTTACCTGCTTACCCTCTGCCAATAACCCTTTCACAATGTCGTAAATACGAAACTCCTGCTGGTCTAGGTACTCGTTCAACTGCTTGTTTACGAGGGTATTGTTTCTTACCCTACCTTTGGCCGTAACCCATTGGGACGGCATAGTGCTCCGACGAAGCGAGCACTCAACATACTCCTGATGAGAGGAGACACGCATAAAGATAGGCACAGAGCCATCTTTAAGCGGTTTCCTCCGCTTAACAAAAAATAAAATGGATAGCATCGTTACGATGAATTTATCGGGAAATCCGATGGTACAAAGATAAGTAAAATAAGCCAGTATTACAAGTGTAAAATACTGCAATACAGAGAAATATACAGCACCTTCTTGGACTTTCACTTGGACTTGGGAAGTCCAACTGCAACTCCCATGAATTCTCCAAGTAAACTCTTTCCGAATCCTGCCGAGAAGTGCATACAGGGCACAAAAAGAAAATCCCGTAATTCTCAGAATTACAGGATTTTTCTTGCAACTGCTTGATTTTCAGTGGAGGTGGCGGGAGTCGAACCCGCGTCCAAACAGGGAACCCGAAAGCTTTCTACACGCTTAGCCGCCATTCGATCCTTCTACCCGGGTCTGGCAGGCGGCCGCCTAATCCGGGTCCCAGTTCCTGAATTTCGCACGTCGGTCGGGACGGTCCGGCGCACTATCTCTAAATTGATGATACCCCGTATGGAGAGCGGTTAAAGAGCGGAACTACCCTCCGGGATACTCGTCGCCAAGCCTCCTTGGACCCGGCGATTAAGCTAATTTTCTCTGAAAATTAGGCAGCGAGTGCATAGCTGTTATTGCCATTTGTAAATTGAGCATCGGGATTAACGAGCCGCCACACAGCGCTCGGCGTGCTTACAATCAAACTCTGCCTGCTGTCAAAACCGGGCACCCCCGTTTTCCGGAGCAAAGTTTCTTGGAAACAGAGCAAAGATAGTACAAATTTTCGGAATAACACAAGCCCCACAGGGAGAAATCGTGCAACAGGCTCCGGACAAGGCCGCTATGCCGGAGAATCAGGTGTCTGTTCGCATAGTCGTCCGGCTCGGCAGCCACTTGTTGCTGCATCCACGGAGCACGGTGAACATAACGTTTCATTTAGTGCCGGAATCGTTGCTCTACGGAAATATTAATACAAAAAATAACCTGCCGGATTTACGGCAGGTTATTTTTCTGAAGACCGGAACGTATTATTTCTTGTACCAGTTTTTATTCTCTTGGCCGTTCGAAGCGGCCCATCCCGCATAAGCCGGATACACTTGGTCGATCGGAGACTTTTCATTGGCCTGATCGAGCAGTTTGGCCACATCCGCGTCGGTCGCTCCCGAGAGGAAGAATGCGAACGGATAGTTTTCGGCGCGCACGTAGTAGATGCCATTTTCGGGAATCGACTTGTCGTCGTTGGTGCCGAAGAACGACATTTCGGCCTGCGCCGACGGCGCTTCGTAGGGGATATGCACCTCCCAGCGTTTGCCTGCGCCCACACCGTCGCGGTCGGTACGGTATATAAACGGCTTGATCGTTCCGGCCTGCGTCTCGGCGACCGGCGCGTCGTATTTCGCCGTAATCCGGTAGGTCGCCCCCATCGTCTCCTTAACGTCGGGCGTCAGCAGCACGACCTTGCCGTCGCGCTCGAAATCCGCAGCTTCGAACGTCTCTGTATCGGGCTTGCGGACGCTGAATTCGAGTTTTGCATCCGCCGCCGCGCCCGTAAGGGTCACGGCAAGTCCGTTGGCGTTGCCTGCGAAGTTGGCGAAAGTCTTCAGCATGAACGACTCCTCGAAAATGCCCTTTTCGTTGAACACCTTCTCGTAATCGCTGCGGACCATCACATCGTTCATGTCGTAGTCGCCGCGGCTGGGCCAGAGGTCCTCGAAGGCATAAATGCCTCGCAGTACGTTGGCCGTCTTCTTGCCGTCGTTGACATCGACCGACGGAATGTCCGTCACGGCGTCCACGGGGTTGGAGGTCATCGTGAATACCACATCGCTGAAATTTTCGTCGTTGTCGTGGTCCTCGAACGAGAAGAGTACCGAATTGATGCCGCTTTTCTTGTCCGTATAGCGGAATACGGCCGTGCGGGGCGTCTGGTAGGCGACACCGTTGTTGTCGACGCTCAAACCGTCGGAAGTCGCGGCACGGTACTTTTTGTCTCCGGTTCTCAGCCGGTTGGTCCAAGCGTTGGTGGCCAGTACGAATCCGATCCGGTAATCGGCCGGGAATACGGTCGTAGCTCCGGCCTTGCTGCCATCGGCGATTTCGGGATAATAGATCAGCTGTACGGCTGTGCCGCGCTCCACGCCCTGATAGAGCCGGGATTCCCACGGCGAGTTGCTCCACCGGCCGTCCTGCGTGTTGGGGAAGATCATCACCACGTTGGCTTCGGCGAGCGACTTGGGTTTGTTGCCGGTCTTGTAGTAATAATAACCCATCGAACTGTTCCAGCAGGTATTGCTGCCCAGCAGGGTAATTACGACTTCGGCTGATTTTTCGAGATAGAGGTCGCGCGAGGAACGGTACTCCTCCGGACACTTTTTGGTGGTATCGAACACGCTGGCGTGCGCTTTGAGGAGCGCTCCGTAATTTTTGACTCTCAGGTCGCCCTTGTATTCATAGCCGATGCTGCCGTAGGTCGTGTCGTAACTGCCCAGCCATGTTTTCCAGCCGTCCCGCTCGACGGCCGTCGAATAATAT
>JAJPZH010000237.1 GCA_021204515.1 Alistipes sp.
AAATTACATAAAACTGCAGCCGGCATTTTATTTTCACACGCAGTACGGCAACACCTGAAAAACTCTCACATACAGAAATAACAGCGGACCGAGTTTCGGTCCGCTGTTATCGTTAAAGAGTCTGTCGGATTCCCTGCTTAGCAGATTACTTGCATATTATTCAGCGTACAGTCGGAATTTCATACGCCAGCTTTCGCCCGGAGCGATCGCCTGAAAACCTTCGGCCGCAGGGTCCGCAGCGTTCGGGGCGTTCGTCGTCCACGACTGCGGTTCGGGACAGCAGTAGGGCACCCGGCCGCCGTTGTTCCAGATCGTCCAATAAGTCGTCTGCCGATCGACCTCATAGAAGGTGCGGACGCCCGTGCGGAGATTCTCGACCAGCGCACCCCGGAAAGGCTTGCCGTCCACCGCGATTTCGCGCAGCGTGAAACCCGCTTCGATCGGCTCACAGTCCGTTACCTGCAACCCGCCATCACGCAGTTTGGCAAACCGTTCCGACAACGGCAACTTACGCCCTGTCGGGATATTACGCCCGCTCAGCTCAACTTGTTCTCCAACTGCGACGCGCATCACATAATCCGCCGCCGCACCTCCGGCAAAGGGGATCTGCATCGGCGTATGAAACCCGACGCCCACGGGCATCGGCTCCGCACTGCGGTTGGCGAACATCACCTCCTGCTCCAGCCCTTGGGCCGTAAGGCGGAAAGTGATCTTGCATTTGAACTCGTGCGGAAAGTCGCGGAAAATCGCGTCGTTTCCAGCGTTCGAATAGTAGCGGCACTCCACCAGTACCTCCTCCCCGGTCTCCCAAGCCTTCGACACGGCGAAGGGCTGGCTCTTGAGGATGCCGTGGTGGTAATGGTGCTCTTTGGCGTTCGTGATGGGAAAGCGGTAAGTCCGGCCGCCGAACGTATAGCGCCCGTCCTCGATCCGGTTGGGCGGAAACAGGATCGGCAGTCCGAAGACATGCGGCCGTCCCTTGAACGTTTCGATTTCGTCGTCGGCCGGCGCCCGCAGAATCTCGGCGCCCAGCCGCATATTGGTCAGCCGGATAAGGTTGGCGCCCATACCCGGAATCAGCAGAGCCGTATAGTCGCCTTTCGAGAACTCGACGGCCTGCATCCCATGCCAGTCGGTACTGCGGAGCATTTTAGAGCAGTTTTTCGATCTTCTCCGCGAGTGCGGCCTTCGACGCGGCGCCTACCTGCTTGTCGACCAGCTCGCCGCCCTTGAGGAAGACGATGGTCGGGATGTTGCGCACGCCGTATTTCATCGTGATTTCGTCGTTCTCCTCCACATCGCATTTGCCGATCAGCACGCGGCCTTCGTATTCGGCGGCCAGTTCGTCCACAATGGGTGCGATCGTGCGGCACGGGCCGCACCACTCGGCCCAGAAGTCGATGACGACGGGGAGCTGCGATGAAATTACCTCCTGAAAATTTTCTTTCGTGATTGCTAAAGCCATAGTTATAAGTTTTAAAATGTTTTTATGCGATGGAATATTTTATTTCATTATCGTCCAGATACGAAACCAGCGGCTGCGTCAGGCTCACCTTGTGGCTCTTCGAGAAGAGACTGAGCGAAACGTGCGCTTCACGGTCGATCACGCTGATCCGGAAAAGGGTCTCGCCCTTGGCCTCCTTCACCTTCTCCGTCAATTCGCGTACCAGCGTCGGGGTTACGTCCTCGACGGGCAGCAGCACGTTCATCTCCTTGATCATCGTATCGCGCATCTCCGAGAGCTGTACCATCGAGATGATCTTGAACTCCAGCTCCTTGTCGTTATAGGGCTTGGGCTGAACCCGGCCCCGGATGAAGAGGAAATAATCCGAGAAGAGGTATTTGCGGAAATTCTCGTAATCCTTGCTGAACAGCGCGAATTCATGCGTGCCGTTGTAGTCCTCCAGCACGAATTTGCCCCACGGCTTGCCGGTCTTGGTGATGAGGTTCTGCACGCTGACGACCATACCCGCCACGGCGATCTCCTGCCCCTTGAGCGCTTCGAGGTTCTCCAGCTCCGTAAGCTGGGTCTTGCACATGTGGTTGATGATGATCTTGTAGTCGTCGAGCGGGTGCGCCGAGAGGTAGAGACCGATCATCTCGCGCTCCTTGGCCAGCGTTTCGAGCTGACTCCAGTCGGCGCACGCAGGCAGCACGGGACGCTGGATGTCCACGTGTCCGCCGCCCCCGAAGAGACTCTGCTGGGCATTGTTCTTCTCGGCCTGAAAACGCTGACCGTAGCGCATCAGCTGCTCGATAAAGGTCACGCCCGTATTGTCGCGCGCATCCACGCCGAAGAACTTGCCGCGGTGGAACCCAGATATCGAGTCGAAACCTCCGGCATACGCCAGATTCTCGAAACATTTGCGGTTTACGGCCGAGAAGTTCACGCGCTCCATCAGGTCGTATATGTCCTTGAACCGGCCGTTGGCGTTGCGCTCCGCTATGATGCTCTCCACGGCGGCTTCGCCGACGCCCTTCACGGCCCCCAGACCGAAGCGCACGTCACCCGCCTTGTTGGACGAGAAAGTGCGCATCGACTCGTTGATATCCGGACCGAGCACACGGATTCCCATGCGCTTGCACTCGTTCATATAGAGCGTGAGCTGCTTGATGTCCGCGAGGTTTCGGCTCATCAGGGCCGCCATGAACTCCGAAGGGTAGTGGGCCTTCAGGTAGCCGGTCTGGTAAGCGACATAGGCATAGCAGGTCGAGTGCGACTTGTTGAAGGCGTAGGACGCGAACGCCTCCCAGTCACCCCAGATCTTGTCGCAGATCTTCTCGTCATGCCCGCGCTGCTTACACCCCTCGATGAACTTGGGCTTCATCTTGTCCAGCACGTCGCGTTTTTTCTTACCCATGGCCTTGCGCAGCGTGTCGGCCTCGCCGCCCGTGAAGCCGGCGAGTTTCTGCGACAGCAGCATGACCTGCTCCTGATAGACCGTGATGCCGTAGGTGTCGTTCAGGTACTCCTCCATGTCGGCGATCTCGTAGGTCACCGGCTCCTGCCCGTGCTTGCGTGCGATGAAGTTGGGAATGTACTCCATCGGGCCGGGCCGGTAGAGGGCGTTCATGGCGATCAGGTCCTCGAAGCGGTTGGGCTTCAGGTTGCGCAGGTGCTTTTTCATACCGGGGGACTCGAACTGGAACAGGCCGGTCGTGTCGCCGCGGGCGAAAACCTCGTAGGTCGGCGCGTCGTCGAGCGAAATACCGTCTATGTCCACATCGACGCCGTGCACCGCCTTGACGTTCTCCACGGCGTCCTTGATGATCGACAGCGTGCGCAGTCCCAGAAAGTCCATCTTGATCAGGCCGACGCTTTCGACCTCCTTGCCTTCGAACTCCACCACGTTCAGCTCGGCATCCTTGGCAATGGCCATCGGCGCGAACTTTTCGAGGTCGTCCTGACCGATGATCACGCCGCAGGCGTGCACGCCCGTCTGGCGGATCGAGCCTTCCAACTTCTCGGCGTATTTGAGCGTATTGCGGATCAGCTGGTTGGGCGACTCGCGCTCGGCGGCCAGCTCCGGAGACTCCTTGTAGACGAAATCGAACGGCGTCTCGCCGTGTTTCTTATCGGGCGTGACCTTGTCGGGCACCAGCTTCGAAAGGCGGTCGCTCTCCGAAAGGGCCAGCTTCTGCACGCGGGCGACGTCCTTGATGGCCATCTTGGGAGCCATCGTACCGAACGTTACGATCTGGGCCATGCGCTTCTGACCGTACTTCTGCACGCAGTAGCGCAGCACGTCGGCACGGCCGTCCTCATCGAAGTCCACATCGACATCGGGCAGGGAGATACGCTCGGGATTGAGGAAACGCTCGAACAGCAGGTCGTATTTCAGCGGGTCGATATTGGTGATCTTCAGACAGTAGGCGACCACAGAACCGGCGGCCGACCCACGACCGGGCCCCACCGACACGCCCATTTCGCGCGCGGCGCGGATATAGTCCCACACGATCAGGAAGTAGCCCGGAAATCCCATCCACTCGATCGTGCTCAGCTCGTATTTGATACGCTCCTCGGTCTTTTCGTCCAGCACGTCGCCGTAACGCATGTGCGCGCCCTTGTAGGTCAGGTCCTTGAGATAACAGTACTGTTTGGCGACCATCAGCCGGTCCGAAAGCTCCTTGTCGCCGGCCACCAGCTCCTCCAGCTCCGGAACGGTGGCGCAGGCGCCGATCTTCGCCAGCAGCTCTTCGTCCTCGATCTTCTTGACGAACGACTCGCGCAGTTCGCCGAGGGCGATCGGGAAATCCTCCGGCGGCGGGAAGTTGGGCATCAGCGGAGCGTGCGTCAGCTTGTAATTCTCGCACTTGTCAGCGATTTCGAGCGTCGTGGCCAGCGCTTCGGGGTGGTCCGGGAAAAGCGCCGCCATCTCTTCGGGCGACTTGAGATACTCCTGAAACGTATAGCGCATACGATTCGGATCGTCCAGATCGCGGCCCGTATTGAGACATATCAGGTGATCGTGCGCCACGGCATCCTCCGCGAGGATGAAGTGCACGTCGTTCGAACAGATATACTTGACGCCGTATTTGGCGGCCAACTCCAGAAGCACCTTATTAACACGCACCTGATTCTCGTAAACGTCCGCATCCTTCTGCGGATCGCCCGAGGGGTGCAGCTGCAGTTCGAGGTAATAGTCTTCGCCGAAGATGTTCTTGAACCACTGCACCACGCGCTCAGCCTCCTCGATGTCGTTGTGCATGATGGCCTGCGGCACTTCGCCGCCCAAGCACGCCGAGCAGCAGATCAGCCCCTCGTGGTACTGCTCGATCAGCTGCTTGTCGATACGCGGCTTGTAATAGAATCCCTCGGTAAACGAGTAGGAGACCATCTTGCAAAGATTGTGATAGCCTTCGAGATTCTTGGCCAGCAGGATCAGGTGGTCGCCGGCCTTCTCGTCCTTGTCCTTCTCGAAACGGTTTTTCACCACATAGACCTCGCAGCCGAGAATCGGCTTGATCCCGGCATCCGTGGCGGTGTCGTGAAAGTTCTTGACACCGTACATGTTACCGTGGTCGGTGATGGCGATGGCATTCATGCCGAGGGCCTTGGCCCGCTTGATGAGCGGCTTGACGGCGGCGGCGCCGTCGAGGATCGAATACTGGGTATGTACGTGCAGATGGACGAAATCGGGCATGGCTCTAACTCTTGTTTTTATGACTGAACAAAGATAGGGATATTTCCGCAGATTTCGTGGCAGGGGTATTGCATTTTATCAACAAAATGCTTAACTTTAGATATCCAACCAATACCGAGAAATTATGCAAGACGAAACCATGGTTGTATTAGCGGAATACAACACCATCACCGAAGCCGAGATAGCCAAATCGATGCTCGACAGCGCAGGTATCTGGTCGATGATCCGCAACGAATATATGTCGGCCATTTACCCCATAGGCACCATGCCCGCACAGGTCGTCGTCCGCGAGGAAGACGCCGAGAAAGCCAAAGCGATGCTGCGGCACAGATAGAACGGCAAGAGCTTCCGGAACCTCCGGAAGCTCTTGTCTTATCGTCGGAGCGGTCAGCCCGCCAATGGGACGGCCCTCGCGCTTCCGCCGGCCGGATTCGTCCCCGCCCGGCGTGCCGGGAGCATCATTCGACCATCCCCAGAAAATTGACCCCGTATTCATAGGCAGTCCGCTGGGGCACTCCGCGCACCTTGCGGGGCGTCCATTTGCCCTTGCTGCTCCTGATGACGCGGATCATCTCGCGCGACAGCTTCTCGTCGGGCGACTTGATTACCTCGCCGATGGTGATTTTCCCGTCGGGTTCAATGTAGAAGCGCACGCGCACGACGCCTTCGCCCTTCACGCCGCGGCTGGTGAACCTTCCGTCATAACGCAGGCGCGGCGAAGCCCATTCATGAAACGTCTTGTCGGGATCGCCGCCCAAAAAGAGCAACGGATCGGCGTCCTGCTTCTTGGCGATCTTCTCCACCGGCAGACGCATCGTCAGCCGCCAGTTGTAGGTCGCCGGCTTCCCGTCCTTCATCGCCGGAGTCCACTTTTCGAGCCGCCCCAGCGCCTCGGTCATCGCCTCGCGCGTACGGGGCGTCGCCGGCTCCACGCCGACCGAATCTCTGCCTTCGCACGTATTGTCCAGAAACCGCCACTGCGTCACATTCCCCGCTTCATCGACCGTAAAGCCGACGGCGACCTGCGACGAAAGCTCGGCGGCGGGAATCTGCGCCGCATCGACGATCTTCTCGGTCTCGCCGATAAGACGCGCCATAAAACGTTTCGCATCCGATCCCTGAAAGCGGGGCGGTACGGTCTCCTGAGCCGCGGCGCCGCACCACACGGCGAGCGCCGACAAACAGATCGCTATTCGCTTCATACTCCTATTGTTTTTCAAGGTCATTCGTTCCAAATCCGCCACGAGGCCTCGGCCTGCTCGCGCAGCATCGTCTCGCCGTTGAGAATATGCGCTCCGCGCTGGCGTCCGTAGTCGAGGAACTGCGTCAGGGGCGGATTATACACCAGATCCAACAGATAGTGTCCGGGCGTCACGAAACCGTAGGGAATCCGCGGCGCCGCATCGACGGCGGGGTAGGTCCCCACGGGCGAAGCATTTACGATCAGACGGCTCCGCTCCACGACTTCGCACGGCAAATCGTCATAAGTATAGTTGCCCTTCGCCGTGTCGCGCGACACCAGATCGAACGGAATTCCGCGTTCGGCCAACACATACTGCACAGCCTGCGAAGCGCCGCCCGTCCCCAGCACCAGCGCATGTTCGGGCTGCTCCCCGCCCAGCAGTTCGTCGAGCGAGGCACGCAGTCCGACCACATCCGTATTGTGGCCCGTCAGCGAGCCGTCGGCCGCACGGCGCACGCAGTTCACGGCACCGATCGTCCGGGCGTCGTGGGAAAGGGCGTCGAGTAAAGGCATCACCTCACGCTTGTAAGGTATCGTAACGTTGAATCCGCACAGATCTGGCGTCCGGGCCAGCAGCTCCTCCAGCGCGCCTATTTCCGGCAGTTCATACAGCGCATAGGCGCAGTCCGCAATCCTTTCCCGCTCGAATTTGGCGGCGAAATAGGCGGCCGAAGCCGAGTGCCCCAGCGGGCGTCCGATCAGTCCGAAACGACGCATGGCCTACTCCTCCCGCTTTTTCACGACGATACGCGCCGCCAACTCGATGCAGTAGATCGTGAGAAACCCCACGACGCAGAGCACGACGGCCTCGCCCAGCAGGGCGTCCTGCTGCGTAAGAGCTTCGAAACGTCCCGGAGCGACGTTGCTTTCGACCAGCGGCATGATCTTGCCGTGGCTGTCGGTATAGGTCTCGACGACCTCCTTCCACGGCCATACCTTGTTGAGCGAACCGACCATAAAGCCCATGAGCACCGCGACCGTCACGTCGTGCCAGTGCTTCAGCAGCCACGAGAGCAGGTGCGAGAAGCTGATGATGCCAGCCGCGGCCCCCACGACGAAAATCACGATGACGGGAATGTTCAGGTCGCCCACGGCCTGCATGATGAACTGATACTTGCCCAGCAGCAGCAGGATGAAGGCGCCCGAAATGCCGGGCAGAATCATGGCGCAGATAGCGATCGCGCCCGAGAGCAGAATAAACCACCACGTATCGGGCGTCTCGGTAGGCGTGGCGACGGTGATCCACCACGCTGCCGCCGCGCCGATCAGGCATGCCGCGACGGTCTGCACCCGCCAGCGTCCGATCTGCTTGGCCACCAGCAGTGCAGAAGCGACGATCAGACCGAAGAAAAACGACCAGATGGCGATCGGATGGTTCGTGAGCAGGTAGGTCATCAGCCGCGCCAACGAGAAAATCGCAATGGCGATACCCAGCAGTACGGGCAGCAGGAAGCGGCCGTTGATATGCCGCCAGAATTCTTTCAGCCGCAGCGTGCCGAGCAGCCGCAGGGCGGTGCCGTTCACGCTTTTGATCGATTCGATCAGTTCTTCGTAGATGCCCGAAATAAAGGCGATCGTGCCGCCCGAAACTCCGGGAACGACGTCGGCCATGCCCATTGCAC
>JAJPZH010000190.1 GCA_021204515.1 Alistipes sp.
CCCGCCGCCGCGAATACGGCAGCCTGAGCCAGAAAAACCCGGAGCGGCCGACGACTCTCCGTTTTTCATGTATCTGCGTTTCCGCCGATCAGTTGATATTCCGCCGGTCGGGTTCGTGGTCCGGCGAAGCGGCTTCCATCTCGATCTGCAGTTTGACCATATTGACGGCCGTGGCGGCGGCTTCGTCGCCCTTGTTGCCGTGACGGCCTCCGCAGCGGTCCAAAGCCTGCTGCATGTCGTTCACGGTCAGCACGCCGAACGCGATGGGCATGTTCCACTGGATTTGCAGCTGCGTGATGCCCTGCGTAACGCCCTGACAGATAAAGTCGAAATGACGGGTATCCCCCTGAATGACGCAGCCCAGCGCGATCACGGCGTCCACGTCGGTATATTCGGCGAAGAACTGCGCGCCGAGGGCCAGTTCGAACGTCCCCGGAACATACTTGATCTGGATGTTCAGGTCGGGACATCCGGCGGCTCGGAGCGTCCGCACGGCGCCTTCGAGCAGGGCTTCGGTGACCTCGCGGTTCCACTCGGCCACGACGATTCCGAACCGCATGTCGGCGGCCGAAGGCAGGGGTGAGTCGAATTTGGAAAGGTTGTGATTCTTGGTCGCCATAGTCCCGGTTATTTCACGCTGCCGAGGAGTTTCTCCGCCTCACGCGCATCCGTCGATGCGGGATAGGAGGTCAGAATCTGCTCGTAAAATGCGGCTGCCTTTTCGTTGTTGCCCTGAGCCTGCTCGGCAAGACCCGCCTTGCGCAGGTACATCGGTGCCGTCAGGTTGTTGTCGGCGGCCTTGACGGCCTGCTCGTAGAATTTCACCGCCTTGGCGTAGTTCTGCTGCTCGACGGCGATGTCGCCCTGCAGGCCCAGATTCTGGGCGTTGATGAGCGCTCCGGGGATGCCCTTGACCGGCGAATACTTCGCCAGATATTTGGCGGCGTTCTCCAGATCGCCCGTCTTCAGGTAGCAGATACCCGCATAGTGCTTGGCGAGGTTGCCCGAAGGCGTCGAACCGTACTCTTCGATCACGTCGAGGAAGCCGGCGCCGTTGGCGTCGCCTTCGAGTGCGAGCTGATAATCCGGATTCTGCTCCTCGAAACGGTACTGAGCCTCGGCGATCCGCTCGGCGGCTTTGGTGGCGCGAGGGGCTACGATCAGTGCGCGGTATCCGAAAATAAGGGCTGCAAGAACCAGCAGTCCCAGAAAAATATACGCCATGTTACGGCCGTTTTTCTCGAAGAAAAGCTCAGTTCTGTTCATTGCTTCGCCGAGGGTCTCCTGCTCGGCTACATGCTGCTTTGCCATATGAAAAATATCTTGTTTTAGTTAAATTTCGGTATGTTAGTCTGCAAAGATACAAAACTATTCAGAATGTGCAATGCGCTGTCCGCTTTTTTTGTATCTTTACAAAAAACAGACGGCGCCCTGCACGGGCGGCGGTCCGGCAAATCGCAAACAAGTTTGCATTTGCACTCACCTTGCATTATCTTTGGGCTATGTTTCTGAAGAAAATATCGCTGCTGAATTTCAAAAATATCGAGCAGGCGGAGCTTGCCCTCTGCCGGGGCATCAACTGTCTGGTAGGCGACAACGGAGCCGGCAAGACCAACGTCATCGACGCGGTCTATTACCTGTCGATGTGCAAGTCGTCGCTGCCCATGACCGACGGGCAGAGCATCCGTCACGGCGCCGACTTCTTCCTCGCCGAAGGGCAGTATCTCACCGACGGGGGAAAGAGCGAAAACATCGTGTGCTCCTTCTCGCGCAAAGGCGGCAAAGTGCTCAAACGCAACGGCAAGGAGTACGAACGGCTCTCGGACCACGTGGGGCTTATCCCCGCCGTGATCGTATCGCCGGCGGACAGCGCCCTGATCAGTGACGCCGCGGACGAACGGCGCCGCTACCTCAACGCCTTCATCTCGCAGCTGGACCGGAGCTATCTGGCCGCCGTGATGCGCTACAACGCCGTGCTGGCCGAGCGCAACCGGCTGCTCAAGAACATGCCCGACGAGACGATGCTGCAGATTTACGACATGCAGCTCGTCGAACAGGGCGAGCGGATTCACGCCCGGAGGCGGGAGTTCGCCGAGCGACTGCAACCCGTCGCGGCGGAGTATTACCGCATCCTTTCGGGCGACCGCGAGCAGGTCGGACTGCACTACAAATCGGAGTTGAACGACCGTCCGTTCGGAGAGATTCTCCTTGCCGCGCGGCAGAAGGATCTGGTCAACGAGTTCACCACGTCGGGCATTCACCGCGACGATCTGGCGCTCAGGATCGGCGGCTACCCCTTGCGCAAATACGGCTCGCAGGGCCAGCAGAAGTCGTTTCTGATCGCCCTGAAGCTGGCCCAGTACACGATAGTCGCGCAGGAGAAAGGCGAGAAGCCGATCCTGCTGCTCGACGACCTGTTCGACAAGCTCGACGCGGGGCGCGTGGAACAGCTCATACGGCTGGTATCGGAAGATTCGTTCGGACAGATCGTCATTACAGACTGCAACCCAACCCGTCTGCGCCGGATTCTGGACAAGGCCGGCGGGGCGTACTCCCTCTTCACGGTCGAAAACGGAGGAATCGGGCAGGAGACCGCAACGGCCGGAGCGCCGGCTTGCGGCGGGCAGCTTCCGGCCGAAGAGCGCGCGAAGGAAGCAGCGGAGCAAACGCAGCATGCCGGGCCGCAAGAAGCGGGTTCTGCGGAAGGCATCCGGACGACAGCGATACAAGGCGAAGCGTCAGAGGATTTACGCAACGCGGCGTCCGCAAGTGAAAAATCCGGCGGACAGGACGCCCGCGGAACAGATACGGCAGACACGACATCCGGTGGAAAGGAGGGCGTACGATGAGACGGACCAAGACGATGCTGATGGGCGACCTGCTGGAAGAGTTTTTCAAACGCCCCTATGTCGCGGCTAAAGTCGCCGAAGGGAAACTGCCCGACACATGGCGCGCCGTCGTAGGCGACCGTGCCGCGGACTTCACGACGGAACTGAAGCTGGAAAATCATATTCTCTATGCCCGCATCCAATCGAGCGTGCTCCGCTCGGAACTTTTCTACCAACGCGAAGCGCTCAAGGAGGAGTTGAACCGACGTTCCGGCGTCCGGCTTGTCAATGCGGTGATTATCCGGTAGATTTCCGAGGTACGCAGGTACAGATAAGCCGCAGACAGGGAGAAGTCGACATGCGGACAATAAAAGTCGGCGGAGAAGGACAAATGTTACCGCAATTGCAGAACAAGCAGGCTTCGCCCCTCCCCGAGATCCATACACACGAAAAAGGATGCGCACGAAGCGCATTCTTTTTTGTCCGGTCGGGGCGACCGGGGCGATCCGGTCATTCCGTCCCGCGGGGATTACTGGATGATTGCGGCGCGGTTGGCGGCCTGAACCTTCTTGAAAGGATCGGGAGAGTTGCCCTTGCCCTCGTAACTGAGCTGTTTGGGATTCACGCCCTTCGATACGAGGAAGTCGTAAACCCGCTTGGCGCGGTGTTCGGCGACGCGCTTGTTGCCGGCGGCGGTACCCGTCTGCTGGTCGGCATGGCCCACGATCTGGTAAACGGCATCCTTCGAGCCGCCCTTGATCTGCTCGGCGATCAGTTCCAGACGCGTTTTTTCCTGCGGCGTCAGTACCGACATGCTGTAGTCGAAGAGGATGATCGAAGTATCGGCGAGAACCGCTTCGTCGGCAGCGACAGCCGTTGCCACGGCCGCGGCTGCGGCAGCCTCGGCGGCGGCGTTCTGGGCGGCGGCAGCCTGCGCCTGAGCGGCGGCGAGCTGCTGAGCCAGCTGAGCGTTCTCAAGCTCGGCGGCTTCGGCAGCGGCCATGCTTGCGGCGACGGCATCTTGGAATGCCTGAATGTCGGCGGCCGTATAGCCCGCTACGCCGCGCTGCCAGCCGCGCTTGTTAAAGCGGTACGTGAAGCCCGCCGTAGCGCTGAAACCGAACAGGTAAGAGCCGTTGGTCTGTGCGGGACATACGCGCGAAGGCGCCATCATCCCCTTGAGTTCGATATTGAAGTCGAACGACGGAGAAAGCCGGAATTTATTCAGAATACCGTACGTAAATGCAAAAGCCTGATGCGTACCGTCGAGATTCTTCTCATGGCTCGAATCCGTGAAGTTCGAAGCCAGATAGCCGAAGCCCATGAACGGAACGGCATAATAGGCGCGGTCCTCGCGGTAGCCGCCCGCCCAGTTCGAGAAGTTGATCATAAAATCGGTATGCACGAAGAGGTAAGGCCACTTGAGTTTACCGAGGTCCGCATCGAAATTGGCGAATTTACCGCCTTGGAACTGCAGACGCATACCCACTACCGGATGCACCCATTTCAAGGCCGAAATATTTCCTTCGAATCCCAGACGCTTGCCGACGGCACCCGAATTGGAACCGTTCGTCAGGGCCGTACCGATACCGCCGCCCAGCGACAGTTCCCAGTTGTCCCAGAATCCGTTGGACACGAAACCGGCAAAGCTCGGTTTTTTAGGCGTCTCCTGCGCCCATGCCGTCGTCGCAAAAGCCACGACTGCAAGAATCAGCATAAGTTTTTTCATAGCTAACATGTTTATTCCCACTTGTGAAAATATAAATTATTTTCTGAAATCCATTCATTAACAGTCCGAAACACAAAAACAGAGCCGAAAACGACTAAAAAAGGCCGGATACGTACGTTTCCGGCCTTTTAATCTCAGGATCAAATCTTTTCGGATCAACCGCACTTCGAATAACCGCACGACATGCAGGTCAGACAGCCGTTCTGGTAGGCCATATTCTCCTGTCCGCAGCTCGGACACTTGCCTTTCGACTTGGTGCCGTCCACGATATATTGCTTCAGCGCGCGGCAGACGCCCGTTTTCCACGTGTTGATCGACTCGCTGTCCAGATGGAGCGACTCGATCAGCGACACCGTTTTCTCGATCGGCATGCCGTGGCGCAGAACGCCCGAGATGAGCTTGGCATAGTTCCAGAACTCCTCGTTGAACAGGCGCGAGATGCCGCCGATGGTATTCGTATAGCCGTAACGATCGGTATACTGGAAATCGTAACGCTTGGTGCCGTCGTCCTCGCGGACCTTGATGATGAAGCCCTTGTTGATCTTGCGGGGGATGTACATGGCGTCCTCCTCGATCTTACCCGTGAAGACTTCGTAGGGACGTCCGTCCTGCAGGCCCACGAAAGCAATCCAGTCCTCGGAGCCGTTCTTGAACCGCACGATGTCGGCCGGAATCGACTTGGGACGCTTCGGCACTTCGCCGGGATGCTCCTCGCACTTCTTTTTCTTGTTTTTGGAAGCCTTGTCGAGCAGCACGCCGTCGCGGCAGCCGTCGCGGTAGACCGTGACGCCCTTGCAGCCGCATTCCCAAGCCGTGCGGTACACGTCGGCCACGAGCGCTTCGGAGACATTGTTCGGCAGGTTCACCGTCACCGAGATCGAATGGTCCACCCATTTCTGGATCGCACCCTGCATCTTGACCTTGGCCACCCAGTCGATGTCGTTGGCCGTAGCGCCGTGATAGGGCGACGCCGCCACCCACTCGTTCAGCTCGGCGTCCGAGATGGTCTCCAGTTTCGACGTATCGTATCCGTTCGCGTCCAGCCACTTGACGAAATTGTGGTGATAGACGTTGTATTCCTGAAATTTTTCGCCCGTTTCGTCCTCGTAATCGACATGCGTATCGTGGTCCGAAGGGTTGATCTTGCGGCGGCGCTTGTAGACCGTACGGAACACCGGCTCGATGCCCGACGTGGTCTGAGACATGAGCGACGTGGTGCCCGTCGGGGCGATGGTCAGCATGGCGATATTGCGGCGGCCGTTCTTCTCCATTTCGGCGTACAGCTCCGGATCGGCCTCGCGGATGCGGGCGATCATCGGGTTGTTCTTCTCCTTCGAAGCGTCGTAAATAGGGAATGCTCCGCGCTGAGCGGCCATTGCGACCGAAGCGCGGTAGGCTTCGACGGCCAGCGTCTTCTGCACCTCGACGGCGAAAGCGATCGCCTCGTCCGAGCCGTAAAGCAGGCCCAACGCCGCGAGCATATCGCCCTCGGCCGTGATGCCGAGACCCGTGCGGCGGCCCTTCTGCGCCATGTTGCGGATCTTCTTCCACAACTCCAGCTCCACACGGCGGACCTCCTCGTCTTCGGGGTCGGCGGCGATCTTGTTGATGATCTGCTCCACCTTCTCCAGTTCGAGGTCGATGATGTCGTCCATCATGCGCATGGCCTTGCCGACATGCTCCTTGAATTTACCGAAATTGAACTTCGCGTCCTTCTTGAAAGGATTGTCCACATAGCTCAGCAGGTTGATCGCCAGCAGACGGCACGAGTCGTAGGGGCAAAGCGGAATCTCGCCGCAGGGATTGGTCGAAACCGTCACGAAACCCTCGTCGGCATAGCAGTCGGGCACGCTCTCGCGGATGATCGTATCCCAGAACAGCACGCCCGGCTCGGCCGACTTCCATGCGTTGTGGATGATTTTATCCCAGAGTTTCTTGGCGTCGATGTCCTGCTCGTATTTGGGATGGTCCGATTGGATCGGGAACTGCTGGTGGTACTTCTTGCCCGCAATCGCGGCGCGCATGAACTCGTCGTCGATCTTGATCGAGACGTTGGCGCCCGTGACCTTGCCCGTATCGACCTTGGCGTCAATGAAACGCTCGGCGTCGGGGTGCTTGATCGACAGCGAGAGCATCAGCGCTCCGCGGCGGCCGTCCTGCGCCACCTCGCGCGTCGAGTTGGAATAACGCTCCATGAACGGGACGATACCCGTGGAGGTGAGGGCCGAGTTCAGCACGGGGCTGCCCGTGGGGCGGATGTGCGAAAGGTCGTGGCCCACGCCGCCGCGGCGCTTCATCAGCTGCACCTGCTCCTCGTCCATGCGGAAAATACCGCCGTACGAGTCGGCCGGATTCTTATGGCCGATCACGAAGCAGTTCGAGAGCGAAGCCACCTGAAAATTATTGCCGATACCCGTCATCGGACCGCCCTGCGGAATTACGTAACGGAAATGGTCGAGCAGTTCGAATACCTCCTCCTTGCTCATCGGATCGGGATATTTACACTCGATACGTTCGATTTCGGAAGCGATACGCTCGTGCATCTGCTTGGGCGAAGTTTCGTAAATATTGCCGAAAGAGTCCTTGAGGGCGTACTTGCTGACCCACACCGTTGCGGCGAGGTCGTCCCCTTCGAAATACTTTTTCGACTCGGCGACCGCATCGTTGTATTCGACTTTCTGCGGCGCCACGGGTTTTGCGGCTTTTGACATGACTATAGTACTTTATTTCAGAGTTTTGCGTCGGAACGGACAAAGTCCAGTTCTACAAAAATGATTCTTTTATATGGAAAAAACCAGCGACGCGCACCAATTTTATCCACAAGTTATTTACAAAAAGTGCAAAAGAAGCGCCCCGCATACGTGAGGCGCATTTATCGGCCGGCAGAAACCCGCGGCACCGGTTCCGGCATGCGGAACTCGACCCTGAAAACCGCCGGCTACTTCACCGCCACGGCGTCGATTTCGACCAGCGCGCCCATCGGAAGCGCCGCCACCTGATAGCATACGCGGGCGGGCATCCGCTCGGTAAAGAACTGAGCGTAAACGGCGTTCATCGCGGCGAAATCGCCGATGTCCTGCAGCAGGACGGTGGTCTTGACCACGTCGCCGAGCGTATAGCCGCCCTCTTCGAGAATGTGGCGCAGGTTCGTAAGCGACCGGTGCGTCTGGGCTTCGACACCTTCGGCCATTTTACCGGTGGCTCCGTCGATCGGAAGCTGGCCCGAAACATAGAGTGCGCCGCCGGCTTCGACGGCCTGCGAATAGGGTCCCACGGCCTTGGGCGCATGGGGCGATGCGATAATCTTCTTCATAACGGGTATTTTTCAAATTTTATACAAAGGTACGATTTATTCCCTATATTTGCACAACACATATATAATAATATACTATGAAGATTTTGCTGAAAATCGCGGCCATCGCCGCCGTTGCGGCCATCGCCGCAGGGTGCTGCAACTGCCGTTCCTACCAGAAAAAAAACCGCAGGCCGCTCGTCGGCACCGAGTGGCAGCTCATTCAGCTGGGCGGCAAGGCCGTCAAACCCGAAGAGGGCAAATTCACGCTAACGTTTCTGGCCGAAGAGAACCGCATCGCGGGCGTCGGCGCCTGCAACCGCATCATGGGAAAATACGAAGCGACCGAGAAGGGGGCGCTGAAGATCGGGCCGCTGGCTTCGACGATGATGGCATGCCCCGGCATGGAGCAGGAGGACGCGTTCACCAAGGCGCTCGAATCGACGACGCATTACGATATGGACGGACCGATGCTGTTGCTGCTGAGCGACGGCGAACTGCGGGCCGTATTTCAGGCCAAGCCCTGAGACGCATGACGGGCGCAGCCTGACGACAGAAAAAAGGGAGGACTTGCAGAAGTCCTCCCTTTTTCATACGGCGCGCCGCGTCTATTTCAGGTGCGGATTCAGGCTGCGCCATTCGTCCACGGGCGGGATGATGCCCATCGAAATCACCTCGTCGCGCAGTTTGCAGAGGTGTTCGTAGCTGGCGGCGAGGGTCTTGTTCTCCTCGTCCGTGCCCTGCACGTTCTTGTAGCTGACGCCCTCCTTGGTGATCTGGGTCTCCATGGCCATCAGGATATGCTTGAACTGGTCGTTGTGCACGAATACGCCGGCCGGATAGCCGAACGGCCTGCCGCCCATGGCCGCCGCGATCATGCAGATCGACAGGTAGGCCGGACTTTGGAACGACGAACGGCCGCGCAGGTCGATGATGTGCTTGCCGCCCTGAATCACACGCTGCTGCAGGTCGTGCCAGTCGCCTTCGGGCATTTCATGGCCGATCAGTTCCGAAAGGGGGCGTCCGGCGACGAGCGTCGTCGAAGCGAAGACGGCCATCTGTTCGCCGTGACCGCCGTAGGTGCGGCAGTTGCGGATTTCGTCGGGCGAAATCCTGAAATACTTGGCCAGCTCCGAACGCAGGCGCGTGCTGTCCAGCGCGGCGAGGGTCGAAAGCTGCGAGGGACGGATGCCCGAATAGATCAGCGTCACCAATCCCGTGATGTCGGCGGGATTGAAAACCACGACCACATGCTTCACATCGGGGCAGTAGGTCCTGATGTCCTTGCCCAGCTGCGCGGCGATCTCGGTATTGCCTTTCAGCAGGTCTTCGCGCGTCATGCCGGCCTTGCGCGCGGCACCGCCCGACGAAACGACATACGAAGCGTCCGTAAGGGCTTCCTTGATATCGCTCGTCCAAGTGATGTTCACCCCTTCGAACGCACAGTGATAAAGCTCCTCGGCCACGCCTTCGAGTGCGGGAGCGTACGGGTCGTACAGGCAGATGTTCGGCGTAAGGCGCATCATCAGCGCCGTCTGGGCCATGTTCGAGCCGATCATGCCGGCCGCGCCCACGATCGTGAGTTTGTCGTTTGTCAGAAATTCCATAACTGAAATTATTTTAAATTGGATACGATCCCGTACCCGGGTCTTATTTGCTGAAACGGAACGTAAATTCGTTCTTCGCGTCGCGCATCCAAGCGAACTGCCGCGTAGTGGGCGAAATGGCGAACAGGGGCGAGAAAGTCGTCGCCTTCACCGTCACGCCGTCGGGCATGAACTCCAAAATGCGTATCCAGCCGTCGCCGCCGTTGCCTTCGTAGCCGCCGCCCATCGACTGCGCGTCGAAGAGCATCTGGTGCACGTCCTTTCCGGCACTGTTCTTATCGGTGCGGAACCCGCTTCCCGAGACGTGGCCGCAGACCACCAGTTCGATGTTGGAAGCCGGACGGACAAGTTTCTGCCAGACATCCTCGCCGTTGTTGGCGTCGGGAAGCGGCAGGCCCTTGATCTTCACTATTTTGCCGTTGCGCACCAGCGGTTCGTAGCTCGTTACCTTGCAGGGTCCGGCCAACCGCTGGTCCTTGGCATCGAGATAAGCGTGGGTCATCAGCACGATCCGGTGATCGGCGTACTCCTCCAGCCCCGCCACCTGCTGCGCCCATTTCATTACCGTATCGCGGGGCGCGAACTCCATATTCAGGAAAAGGTAATCCTTTCCGTCGGGAGCCTTCAGCGAGAAGGCGCAGTTCTCGACGGCGGGATTCCCGTCCGCATCGAGTCCGAACTGGCAGATAGCCGCCTCGTTGAGCGAATTGCGGCCGATCGGGAAATATTCGTTCAGGTGCGTGCGCCGCGCGCCGCTGCGGGTATAGGTGTAGTCGTGGTTGCCGGTGGCGACCAGATAGGGCACGCGCCCGTCCAGCACATCGAACGCATCGGCCATCCCCTGCCACTGGCGCACCGAGGTCAGGTCGCCCGAAAAACCGTTGGCGATACGGTCGTTTTGCTCGACCACGTCGCCCACGCAGAGCACCATCCGAACGTTCAGCCGCTCGATATTGTCGGCGATCCACGCCGTCATCAGGCGGGCGATGGGCTGGCTGGCTTCGTTCTTGGCATATCCCTGCAGGTCGGGAATCACCACGACGCTCCACGATTCGGGATTCTCCAGTGCGGGTTGCCGGTATTCCTCCTGCGCCGCAGCGGGCAGGCTCCACAGCATAGCGGCGAGCGCCGCGAGGGTCATTGCTCCTCTTCTCATTTTTCGTACCGTTTATTTGTCGGGCCGCGAGTTATTCGACTTCGCGGCGGTTCCGTAAGGCATGCGTTATGGTCAGCTCATCGACGTATTCCAGTTCGTCGCCGAAGCCGATGCCGCGGGCGATCGAAGTGACTTTCACACCGGGAAACTGCCGCAGGCGGTTCATCAGGTAGAAGAGCGTGGTCTCGCCCTCGACCGAAGTCGAAATGGCGAGGATCACCTCTTTCACGCCGCCGCGGGCGATGCGTTCGGTCAGCAGGTCGATCTTCAGGTCCGAGGGCGAAATGCCCTGCATCGGCGAAATGACGCCGCCCAGTACGTGGTAAAGGCCCTTGTACTGATGGGTATTCTCGATCGAGAGCACGTCGGCGACCTGTTCCACGACGCAGATCGTAGCTCGGTCGCGCTCGTCGTCCAGACAGATCGGACACACCTCCTCGTCCGAAAGGTTGTTGCACTCGGCGCAGTATTTCACGTCGTTGCGGAAACGGTCGATGCTCTCCGTCATTTCGGCCACCGACTCCCGCTCCATGCGCAGGATGTGGATGGCGAGACGCAGCGCCGTGCGGCGGCCTACGCCCGGAAGCTTCGACAACTCGCCGACGACGTCCTGTAGTAATTTAGACATTCAGATCGTTTCGATTTTGCGGCACTCCAGCCAACCCTTCTTGCCGTCGGCGATCACCACTTCGCACCAGTCGTCGAGCCGGTTCGTGACCGTCACGACCGTACCTTCGTGCAGCACGAAAAGGTCGGTGGACGACTTGTCGGGCGAACTCTTGACCGCAGTAAAAGCGGTCATGACTACGGCCGCAGTGTCGTCAAGCATCTCGCGGCGTTCGCCCAGCGCGAACCACGTCGTCAGCATGCACAGCAGTACGGCGACGACGGTGCCGTAGAATCCGGCCTTGCGCAGCGAAAGCCGCTGGGCCAGCAGGTAGACCAGAAACAGCGCCAGCGCGCAGGCCAGCAGCACCAGCGAAAGGACGCTCCACGCCGTACAGCTCATCGTGTGGCGGGCTTCGCGCATCCACGTCACGAAGAAGAATTCGGGGATGTCCTCGATGTTGTCCTTCGTGCGGGCTTCGGCGACGCTCAGGTTGTGGCGGATGTCGTCGTTGCCGGGGGCCAGCCGCAGCGCCCGTTTGTAATAGAGAATGGCCTTGCCGATGCGGTCCTCCTTGAAATAGGCGTTGGCGAGGTTATAGTAGAGTTTCACGGAGCTTACCCCGCGGGAAAGAATCTCTTCGTAGACTTCGGCGGCCGAATGGAAATTGCCGTTGATATAGGCCGTGTTGGCCATGTCCCACAACTGTTCGGTCGTGGGCCGGGGCGCGGACTCGCTCTGCTCCGCCGCCGGCTGCGCAAGGCTGTCGGCAGGCTCCTGCGCATAGGATGCCAGACACCCCAGCAGCAGGACGAGACAAACTGAAATTCGTTTTTTCATAGCTGTTCCTATCGTTTTATCATCGCTTCGATCCGCGAAATGATATCGACGCCCTCGCCGTAGACCTCGGTCATCCGGGCCGATGCGGCCGGCGAATACTGCGCCTCGTTGCACTTGGTGATGATGGCCGTGAAACGCTGCGACTCCTCGGACGAGACGCCCCGTTTGTGCAGCTCCTCGCGGACGTTCTCCTTCGTGAGGTTGGCGACCGGAATGTTGAACTTGTCGCTCATGTAGCCCCACAACGCGCGGAGCATCTCCTCGTAGAACGCATGGCGGTTCTGCTCCTCCATGTAGCGTTTGGCGGCGCGGAAACGCTGCACGGCGACCTTGTTGGCGCGCTTGCCCCGCAGCAGGGCCACATTCTGCGACTCACGGATCTGCCGGCGCAGCGCGACGTAGACCATTGCGAAGAGGATCAGGATGCCGAAGAACAGCACCCAGTAGGCCGCGCTGAAGAGGAACGGTTCGCGGACCGAACGCAGCTGCGGACTGCCCAGCTTGATGAAGCGGATATCCTGTCCGAGCAGCTTGACCTCCTCCTTCGACATGCCGCGGCCCTGCACCACGGGAGCGTCGCCGCCTCCCTTGGCGTCGGGCGTGATCTCCAGCTCCAGCGCCTTCGACTTCAGCGTCATGTACTGCATGCGCGACGGGTCGAAATAGCTGAATTCGACGGGTTCCACCTCGTACGTGCCTTCGGCGCGCGCGATGAAGGGATATTCGAACTGGCGGTAGCCGGAAATGCCGGCCGCCGAGGTGTTGATCGACTCGGTGGTCTTGACGTTATACTGCTCGAACGAAGCGGGGAGCGTCAGTTTGGGCGCCTGCACGAACGTAAGGTTGCCCGTGCCGGAAATCTTGATCGTATAGGTCGCCGCGGAGTTGGCGGCCAGCCGCTCCTGCGGAAGCACGGCATCCATCGTGAAACTGCCCACGGCGCCGCTGAAGCTGGCGGGAGCGCCCGCAGGCAGCGGCTTGACGGCGATGTTGATGCGCGGACTCTGCACCTTGCGGGGCACGTTGACGAAGTCGGGACCGCCCCCGAAGAAGGGGTCCACGTTGCGGCGTCCCGGCACCACGACCTGCGCCACGGCCGTCAGTTCGGCCGGCTCGATCACGAGCGTCCCGGCCTGCTGCGGGTAGAGCAGGTACTCCTTGGCCACGAGCGTCTCGTAGACCTTGCCGTTGAAGGTCTCGCGCTGGCGCCGGGCGTTGTCGGTATTAAGCTCCTGCGCCCAGAATCCGTTGAACGACGGGAATTTCACGTCGTTGTATCCCACGACCGGCACCCGCTCGTACAGCTTGAACGTCACGCGCAGCGGCTCGCCCTTGTAGACCGAGGTCCGCGACACGACGGCGCGCAGCAGAATGTCATCCTTGGCGATCTGGTTCTGCGCCGTAACGTCCGGCGAGGAGTCCTCGCGCGGCCGGGACTGCGTGCCGCCGGCGCCGGGGGACTTGCCCTCGTTCACGATCTCGATCGGCAGGGCGTTGGAACGGTAGACGGTGCCGTCCACCGTGACTTCGGCAGCCCCGACGGTGACGTTGCCCGCGGCCTGCGGAAGCAGGACGTAGGTGATCGTGTAATTGATGCTTTTGGTCATCGCTCCGTTGACGATCTGGATCGACTGGCCCGACGACTCGGCCGGGCCGGCGATCACGTCGAATCCTTCGAACGAAGGCGCCTTGAACGTCCCCTTGTCGGGATAGGCGTTGAGCGCGAACTCCACGCGGAACGCTTCGCCGACGGCGACCGTCAGCGGAGAGCTGGCCTCAAAAGTGACCTTCTCGGCAGCCGATGCCGAGAAGATCGCCAGCGCGAAGAGCGCCGTCAGGGATATTTTCGCAATGAAATCTCTCATTGAGCCTTACAATAAAATCTTTCTTCAGATTTTACAACGTAAACTTTTGCCCGTTAGTATATCTCCGGGCCGTTTTTTAATGTTTGAAATCGGCAAAAAAGTCGTTGCCCTTGTCGTCGACGATGATGAACGCCGGGAAGTTCTCGACGTAGATCTTGCGGACGGCCTCCATGCCCAGTTCGGGGAAGTCCACGACCTCGACCGACTTGATCGAGTTCTTGGCCAGAATAGCCGCCGGGCCGCCGATCGAACCGAGGTAGAAACCGCCGTGCTTGCGGCAGGCGTCGGTGACCTGCTGCGAGCGGTTGCCCTTGGCCACCATCACCAGCGAACCGCCGTGCGACTGGAACAGATCCACGTAGGGGTCCATGCGTCCGGCCGTCGTGGGGCCGAACGAGCCCGAAGCCATGCCCTCCGGCGTCTTGGCCGGACCCGCGTAGTACACCGGGTGCTTCTTGAAGTATTCGGGCATGGGCTTGCCCTCGTCGAGCATCTGCTTGATGCGGGCGTGGGCGATGTCGCGCGCTACGATCAGCGTGCCCTTCAGGTTCAGGCGCGTCTTGATCGGATATTTGGTAAGGATTTCGCGGACCTTGTCCATGCCTTCGTCGAGGTCGATGTCCACGGCGGGCGACATGGCGGGGGCCTCGGCGGGCAGGAAGCGGGCGGGGTTCTTCTCCAGCGCTTCGAGGAAAATGCCGTCGGGCGTGATCTTGGCCTTGATGTTACGGTCCGCCGAGCAGCTGACGCCGATGGCCACGGGGCACGAAGCCGCATGGCGCGGGGCGCGGATCACGCGCACGTCGTGTACGAGGTACTTGCCGCCGAACTGCGCGCCGACGCCGCTCTCCTGACAGATCTTGAGCACCTTCTCCTCCCATTCGAGGTCGCGGAAGCAGCGGCCTCCCTCGTTGCCCGAAGTGGGCAGCTCGTCGAGGTAGCCGGCCGAAGCCTTCTTCACGGTCGAAAGGCACATTTCGGCCGACGTGCCGCCGATGCAGATCGCGAGGTGGTAAGGCGGGCAGGCCGACGTGCCGAGGTCGAAGATATGCTGTTTGATGAATTTCGTGAGCGACTCCTCGTTCAGCAGCGCCTTGGTCTGCTGGTAGAGGAAGGTTTTGTTGGCCGAGCCGCCGCCCTTGGTGATGAAGAGGAATTCGTATTCCATGCCCGGACGGCCGCCGTAGATGTCGATCTGGGCCGGCAGGTTGGTGCCCGAATTCTTCTCGTCGGTCATCGTGAAGGGCACGACCTGCGAATAGCGCAGGTTGCGCTCCTTGTAGGTTTCGTAAACGCCTTTCGAGATGCACGCGGCGTCGTCGGCGCCCGTGTAGACGTCCTCGCCCTTATGGCCGATGCAGATGGCCGTGCCGGTGTCCTGACAGGTCGGCAGCTCGCCCTCGGCCGCAACGACCTGATTCAGCAGCATGGTGTAGGCCACGAACTTGTCGTTGTCGGTAGCTTCGGGATCTTCGAGGATGTTGCGCAGCTTCTGCAGGTGCGAGGCGCGCAGATAGAACGACACGTCGCCGTAGGCAGCCTTCGACAGCAGTTCGAGACCCGCGGGGTCCACCTTCAGGATTTTACGTCCGTCGCACTCGACGACCTTCACGTAATCCTTCGTCAAAAGACGGTACTCGGTTTTGTCCTCCCCCACGGGGAACGGCTCCTGATAAATAAAGTCAGCCATAGTTGCAGTTATTATTTGTGTTTGTTGTACTAATATCCTCTGTCCGCTCCGGAAGGGCTTGCCGTCCGCGACGCGCCGGCGCTTTCACAGCCTTCCGGCACGGGATCGCGCGCCGCCCGTCAGCGATTCGGGAATTCCCGGAGCTAAAGCCATGCAAAAATACAAAAAACAATCCGGATTGCGCAACAATTTCCGGCCGTCTGTTATTTTTTTCACAAAAAGGCGAATAAAATAGCCCGAACAGGCGCAATTAATTAGAATATTTATTAAATTTGTGCGGTTTTTTGAGAGAAACAATTCACTGCATAAATTAAATTATTATGGTATCCTACAAAGATTTGGGTCTTGTGAACACCCGCGAGATGTTCGCAAAGGCCATCAAGGGCGGTTATGCCATCCCGGCATTCAATTTCAACAACATGGAGCAGATGCAGGCCATCATTCAGGCGTGCGTGGAGGCTTCGTCGCCGGTAATTCTCCAAGTGTCGTCGGGTGCGCGCAAGTACGCCAACCAGACCCTGCTCCGCTACATGGCTCAGGGCGCCGTCGAGTATGCAAAGGAACTGGGCAAGAACATTCCGATCGTACTGCACCTCGACCACGGCAATTCGTTCGAACTTTGCAAGAGCTGTATCGACATGGGCTTCTCGTCGGTGATGATCGACGGTTCGCATCTCCCCTACGAGGAGAACGTGGCGCTCACCAAGCAGGTGGTCGATTACGCACACCAGTTCGACGTGACGGTAGAAGGCGAGCTGGGCGTACTGGCCGGCGTAGAGGATGAGGTTTCGGCCGAACACCACACCTACACCGACCCCAAGGACGTCGTGGATTTCGTATCCAAGACCGGCGTGGATTCGCTGGCTATCTCGATCGGCACTTCGCACGGCGCCAACAAGTTCAAGCCCGAACAGTGCACCCGCAACGCCGAGGGCATCCTCGTTCCGCCCGAACTGCGTTTCGACATTCTGGCCGAGATCGAGAAGGAGCTTCCGGGCTTCCCCATCGTGCTGCACGGATCGTCGTCGGTTCCGCAGGAGTACGTAAAGATCATCAACACGCACGGCGGCGCGCTGAAAGATGCCGTAGGTATTCCCGAAGAGCAGCTCCGCAAGGCCGCCAAGAGCGCCGTCTGCAAGATCAACATCGACTCGGACGGCCGTCTGGCGATGACCGCAGCCATCCGCAAGATCTTCGTAGACCAGCCCGCCGAGTTCGACCCCCGCAAATATCTGGGTCCGGCCCGCGACGAGCTGAAGAAGCTCTACATGCACAAGTGCGAGAGCGTACTGGGTTCGGCCGGCAAGGCTTAATCCGCAGCGTTTCGATAAAAGAACCCGGTCGTAAGGCCGGGTTCTTTTTTATTTTCGGTTCCCGTCACTGCCAACCCGGCTCCGGCAAAAAAAGCCGCCGGCGAGCGGAATTTCGGGCGAAAACGGGCACAAGCGCAGCGGATATACCCCGGTCAGAACGGAGCCTGACAGAGACATAATACTAAATAACAACGACTTAACAGCAGACATCCATATCCGATTTGACCCCCGGTTTTGTTTTGACATGAAAGGAGGTATTTCTATTTTTGCTGCCGAACGGCATTGTACCGACGCCGGACCGATCACAATCAAATCAGGTTAATTATGGAAAAAATAGAAAAAATCTTGCTGCTGGCGGCCGCAGTCCTGTCTTCCGCGTCCTGTTCCGACGACAAGGAGAAGGAGCCGCCCGTGCGGGCCGTAAATTACACCATCGAGTTCACGACCGTCTTGCAGGCGGTTTACCTCGGAGACAAGTACCGGACCGGAGACGGCAACTACCGTCTGACGCTGACCAATGCGGACGGAGACGTGCTGGAAGCGGACCTGACGAGCGTCAAAGCCCCCAAACCCTCCGCCGCGATGCCCGAAGCGGGCGTTTACACGGCGGCGGAGACCCGCCGGGCGGGAACGTTCGCGCCGGAGGCATCCTCGTGGGAAACCGCCAAAAGCGGCGTCGAGGTCCGGAGCGCGAATCAGGCCGGGCAGAAAACGAAGTTCGCGATCCGTGCGGGCAGCATGACGCTCGCGCCCGCAGCATCGGGCGACGGGACCTTCACCCTGTCGGGCGAGGTGACCGACGGGGACAAAACCGCCCTCGCGTTCTCGTGGAGCGGCGCGCTGGCCTTCGCAAACGAATCCGGGGAGGAAGACCCGGTCGTGTACGAACGGCTGTCGATGGTCTTCGGCGACTACTATCCCAACGACTACGGCATTGCGGCCGACACCTACATGCTCCGCGGCGGCAACGAAAGGGTCGAACTGCATTCGCAGCTCCGCAGCGTGCCGGCCGCCGATCCGGCGGCGCCGCTGCCCGGCGACGGCAAATACACGATCGACCTGCGTTCGGAAGCGGGAAAATACGCCAACGAAACCTTCACGTTCCGCTCAGGCTACATCTCCGAAAGCGGCCGGGCCGCCGGCACCTACTGGAAAACCGACGAAGCCACCTACGTCGCCACGTCGGGATCGTTCACCGTCTCGACCGCCGGCGAAAGCTGGAAGATAGAGGGAACGCTCCGCGACGACGGGGCCGAAGAGACGTTTTCGTTCACCTACACCGGAAAACCCGGATTCAAAAACTAATCCCCAAATACGTTACGACCTATGCAAATCTTCAGAAAATCACTGCTCCTGACCGCCGCGCTGGCCCTGACGGCCTTCGCCGCATGCAGCAACGACGACAATGAAAACGGCGGAGACGGCAAAGAGACCGATCCCGATTACCTCGCACTCCCCCACGCCTACGGCACCTATTACCACACCTACTGGGGCGACGCGGCCGGCGACTACTATCTGGTGCTGACCGACGCAGACCTCGATCAGGCCGATGCCGCGCCCTACAAGTACCGGCTCGACATCGACTTCCTGAGCGTACTGGCGACCGATCCGAAAAGCGCGCGTCCGCTGGACGGCGAATACACCATCGGCCAGTCCACCGACAACAAGGCCGGCGTATTCATCGAGGGATTTTTCGGAACCGATTCCTTCGGCATGCCGGCGCTGTTCGGCACCTATTGGAACGAGCCTAACGAAGAGGAGGGTTCCGTCACGCCCCACGCCATCGTCGGCGGAAAGATGCGGATCAAGACCGACAACGGCATCACCACGATCAAGGCGGAGTTCATCGACGAAGACGACAGCACCCTGCGCGTCAGCTACCGCGGAGCGCTCGAATTCGAAAACCGCATAAACGACTCTTACCGCGGCGACTCGAAACTGAACGCCGACTATGCGATGAACGCCGATGCGCCGGTAGTTTCGATCAAGAAGATCTCGGACGAATGTACGGCCCGGTACGACCGCTGGGACCTGCATTTCTACGAAAAGGAGTGCTACGCGACGCAGGGTGCGACAGGATACTATCTCTGGTTCAAACTGAAAACGGCTCCGGGACAGGAATACATTCCCTCAGGCACCTACAACGCGACCTCCGACGACACGCCCGGCTTCCTGCCCGGCACACGGGAAGAGCTCGGCGGCGGAAATCTCCGGGCCGTGAACACATGGTTCTACAGCGGCCGCACGCCCCATGCCCCGATGGCCAACGGCTCGCTGACCGTGAAGACCTCGAACGGCACGGATTACGAAGTGTCGTTCTCGACGGGCGACGACCACCCGATGCCTTATCTGGTGACGGGATCGTTCTCCGGAACGGTGAAAAAGCTCGCCTCCAATTAGGCGACCCGAATAGGCAAATTTTCGCGGCCGCCCCTCTTTCCGGCACTTCCGGAGGAGGGCAACCCGGAATCCGATGAAACGTCAAAGCCGGAACTATCGAAAGTTCCGGCTTTGACGTCTGATGCGGGGCGCACCGTTTTCGGGACCGCGGCCGCTTTCGGATCGGCGGACCGGGAGTTAGCGAAAACGGAATCAGCGGACGTATTTTCCGACGAACTCCCGGACCCGGGCGGTGTATTCCTCCCTGTTGTCCCGGTAGGAGTAAGCGTGTCCGGCTCCGGGAACGAGCCACAGCTCCTTTTCGCCCGGCTTGGCGTCATAAAGCGGATAGACCATCCACGTCGGCACGTAATCGTCGGCGTCGCCGTGGATGAAAAGCATCGGCAGTTCGCATTTCGCCACCTGAGCCAGCGATGAAGCTTCACGGAAGTTCCAGCCGTATTTCAGGCCGCAGAGCCAGCTCGCAGTGTACATCAGCGGGAAAGCAGGCAGTCCGAACGCCGTTTTCAGTTCGTTCGAGAATTCGTCCCAGACGCTCGTGTAGCCGCAGTCCTCGACGAAACATTTCACATAGGGCCGCTGCGGCTCGCCCGCGACCATCATCGTCGTGGCCGCGCCCATCGAAATACCGTGGACGACCATCTGCGTATCGCCGCCGAAGAGAGCGTCGGCGATCTCCATCCAGCGCAGCACGTCCAGCCGGTCGAGCCAGCCCATGCGGATCGCCCGGCCTTCGCTCCGGCCGTGGTAATGCAGGTCGGGCAGCAGGATGTTGTAACGCAGATCGTGATTATAGAGGTAGCCGATCATCAGCATCCTCACGGCGCAGTCGGTATATCCGTGGACGATGACGGCCGTGCGGTCGGTCGGCTCGGGAGCCGCGGCGTAGAGCGCATGAAGCCGCACGCCCTGCGGATCGACGATCACGGTGTCGCGCAGCGCTCCGGCCTGCTCAAGACTATCTACCCACGGACGCAGAAAGGGATACTCGGCATACATATATTCATAAGCGGCCGCATTCTTCTCCCGCATCTTCTCTTCGGGTCGCAGCGAGAAACCGAGCATGTAGAAACTCCCGCCGATAACCGCAGCTATCAGCAGCAGCACGCAAACGGCTGTGGTCCGCGTAATTCGTCTCGTCGTCATAACTTCTGGTTATTCTCCGTGTTTTCGGAGAGCGGCACGCCCTCCGTTCCGGCGTAAAACATCACCATCTCGGTCTCCCCGTCGCTGCGGTTCTCGCCGTAATGAACCGTACCGACCAATTCCACGATCCCCTCGCCGGCGCGGAACGTCCGCTCCGTCCCGTTTCCGGAGACCACGGTCAGTTCGCCGCGAAGGATCACACCGGCATTGACGACGGTATGCGCATGCCTCGGGAGCGTCGCATGCGGCGGAATCGTCGCCCGGAGAATCGTCACCTGCGGCCGGCCCGCCGGATAGGCCGGAAGCGGCGCGCCGTCCCAGCTCGAAGAGGTTTCGGCGACACGGGTTACCGCCGGACGGCCGCCGGGCAGACTCATCGGGCAGCCAGTTTCGTGCGGATGTGCGCCAGCATGTCGTCGGTCATGCGCGAAAGGTCCCATTCGGGTTTCCAGCCCCACTCCTCGCGGGCACAGGTGTCGTCCAGCGAATTGGGCCAGCTCTCGGCGATCTCCTTCTTGACGGGATCGACGTCGTAATCCATCGTGAAATCGGGCAGACGCTTTTTGATCTCGGCGCAGATGATCTCCGGCGTAAAGCTCATCGAAGCGATGTTGAAACTGTTGCGGTGGATGAGTCTGGCAGGATCGGCCTCCATCAACTCGACGCAGGCGCGCAGCGCGTCGGGCATATAGATCATGTCCATATAGACGTCCGACGGCACGGGGCAGGTGAACCGGCCGGAGCGGATCGCTTCGTAGTAAATCTCGACCGCATAGTCGGTCGTACCGCCGCCGGGCAGCGTGACGCTCGAAATAATGCCCGGGAAACGCACCGAGCGGGTATCGACGCCGTATTTGTGGTGGTAGTAGTTGCCCAGCATTTCGCCCGTGACCTTGCAGATGCCGTAGATCGTCGTGGGCTGCATGATGGTATCCTGCGGGGTCCGGTCCTTGGGCGAGGTGGGGCCGAAGGCGCCGATCGAACTGGGCGTAAAAAGCGCGCAGTGGTGCTGGCGGGCCACTTCGAGGGAGTTGTTCAGCGCGCCCATATTGACGTTCCACGCCATCTGGGGATTGCGCTCGCCGACGGCCGAAAGCAGTGCCACGAGGTTGAAGATCGAGTCGATATGGTAACGGGCGACCACCGAAGCCATGGCCGTAGCGTCGAGGGCGTTGAGCACCTCGAAAGGCCCCGCTTCGCCGAGGGCCTTGCATTCGCGCATGTCGGTAGCGACGACGTTGTGGTCGCCGTAAATTTTGCGCAGATAAACTGTCAGCTCGGAACCTATCTGGCCTCCGGCGCCTATTATCAATATACGTTTCATGTGCTTAGGGTTATAATTCAAAAGTAAAGATAGAAAATAATTGTGAAAACCGCACAAATTTTTGGTCTTTTCATTTTTCTTATGTACTTTTGCACCACTCGAACGAGAAATGTTGCTGTTGTAGCTCAGTGGTAGAGCACTTCCTTGGTAAGGAAGAGGTCACGAGTTCAATCCTCGTCAACAGCTCGCAAACCAAGGATTACGGTGTCACGTAATCCTTTTTTCATTTCAGCGAAAGGCCGTCAAGGGAACAGGTGGAGCGGACGACTGCGGTCCGCCGGCTACGGAGATGCCAAATGCGAAAGATGCAGACCGGGGGCCGCCGGCTGCGGAAATGTCAAATGCGGAGATCCCGGCTGCCGAGACGCCGCGTCCCATGCGGAAGTCTCCGGAAAGGCGGCCGCTTCAGCCAGACGAAAAGCGACAAAACAAACAATCCGAAGTCCGATTGCCGCCCAATCAGCCAATATTGCGCCCAAAATGAACTATCCAAGCCGATCGTTTGCCGTATCTTTGCCGTGTAAACGAATGCGGACATGAAAATCACGGTCAATCCCGGCATGGCACATCTGCGGCAGTTCGTCCGGCGGCTTCCGGAACTTTTCCCGGTGTCGGGCGAGGTGCTTCACGACGGGCGCAACCAGATCCGGGCCTTCGACATCGAAGGCGAACGGGTTGTGGTCAAGCGCTACAAACGGCCCAATGCGATCAATACCTTCATATATTCGTTTTTCCGCAAGAGCAAAGCCCGCCGCGCCTACGAACACGCCCTGCGTCTGCGCGAGCTGGGAATCGACACGCCCGAACCCGTCGCATGGAGCGAATACCGCCGCAACGGGCTGATAACGGAGACCTATTTCGTATCCCGCCGGTCGGACTACACATCACTCACGGCAGCCACAGAACGTTTCCCGACTTCCGATTCCCTGCCCGTGCTCGAAGCATTCGCCCGCTTCACCGTCCGTCTCCACGAGAAAGGGATCTGTCACGAAGATTTCAACCAGACCAACATCCTCTGGCAGTATGACGAAGCGACGGAATGCTGCCGTTTCCAGCTGATCGACATCAACCGCATGAAATTTCATGCACGGCCGCTCCGTCCCGACGAGTGCATGATCAACCTGCGGCGGCTGAACTGTCCGGCCGTGGCGTTTCTCTACATACTCGACCGCTATGCCGAAGCGCGGCGGTGGGATATGGACGACACACTGCTGCGGGGCACGTTTTTCAGGCTTCTGTTCGGACGCCGCCAGCAGTTCAAGAAGCGCTTCAGGGAGCGCAAGCTGGCCGCGGCAGGCAAAAAACAGGGCTGAAAATTTGGATTCCGGGAATATTTCACTACATTTGCGACAGGTTAATCCATACAGGAGACAATGAGACTTTACGGTTTTGCATATTATTTCTTTTACTTTTTCTTTTATAGCAGGGGAAGAAGCGGGATGGCATGCAATTAACTGTATGAAACAATAGAGTGAAAACACGAAGGATCCCGTTCTGTCGAAGAACGGGATTTTTTAATGCGATTCAGAAGATGAAACGGATAACGATACAGGGGATAGCGGGTTGTTTCCACGAGACGGCGGCGCACGGAAGTTTCCCCGGCGAAGAGGTCGAAGTGCTGCCCTGCGTCAGTTTCGACGAACAGTTCGCCCGCATGGCGGCCGACGCCGAACTGCTGGGAGTGGCGGCCATCGAGAACACCATCGCGGGAAGCCTGCTGCCCAACCACGAACTGCTGCGCCGCAGCACGCTGACGGTCATCGGCGAGTACAAGCTCCGCATCTCGCACGTGCTGGCGGCGCTTCCCGGACAGCGGATCGCCGACATCCGCGAGGTGCACTCGCACCCAATCGCCCTGATGCAGTGCGGCGAATACCTCAAGGCCCGGCCCGCGATGAAAATCGTCGAACGCGACGACACGGCGGGAAGCGCCCGCGAGATCGCCCGTCAGCGGCTCGCCGGAACGGCGGCCATCTGCGGCGCCGAAGCCGCGGAACTCTACGGACTCGAAATCCTCGAACGGGGCATCGAGACCAACAAACACAACTTCACCCGTTTTCTGATACTGGCCGACCGCAGCCGCGCGGCGGAATTCACCGATCCGGCCCGCACCGACAAAGCGTCTTTGGTATTCACGCTGCCCCACGCGCAGGGGAGTCTCTCGAAAGTGCTGACGCTGCTGTCCTTCTACGGAATCAACCTGACGAAAATACAGTCGCTGCCGATCATCGGCCGCGAATGGGAATACCGGTTTTACGTGGACGTCACCTTCGACGACCCGGTGCGGTACCGACAGGCGGTCGATGCGGCCCGGCCGCTGACCAGCGACTTCCGGATTCTGGGCGAATACGCCGAATATCCCAATCCCAAAATCTGAGCCGGAAGAACACAAGGCCCGATTTCCGCCGCAAAGCGGCACACAGGTCTCCACCGAAAGAGGAGTTCGGGGCGGAATCGGGCCTGCAAACGCGGCCGCTGACTGCGAACTACGAAAAAAGAGCGATAAAACAGACGATAATAATTTAAACGGAAGCGATATGAAAGATTTACAACCCATCAATTTCCCGGGACTCGATCCCCGGCGCCCGCTAGTCATCGCGGGACCGTGCAGCGCCGAAACCGAAGAGCAGGTAATCGAAACGGCCCGCGAACTGGCCGCCGAAGGCGTGCGGATTTTCCGCGCCGGACTGTGGAAACCCCGCACCAAACCCGGAGGGTTCGAGGGCATGGGCGCCGAAGGCGTGGCATGGTTCCGGCGCGTGAAACGCGAGACGGGCATGTACACCGCCACCGAGGTCGCCACACGCAAACACGTCACGACGGCGCTGGAAGGCGGTATCGACATGATCTGGATCGGCGCCCGCACCACGGCCAATCCCTTCGCCATGCAGGAGATCGCCGACGCACTGCGGGGACACGACATTCCGGTACTGGTGAAAAACCCCGTGAGTCCGGACCTCGAACTGTGGGTCGGCGGCATAGAACGCATCTACAACGCCGGCATCCGCCGGCTGGGAGTCATCCACCGAGGGTTCACGTCGATCGACAAGAGCCTCTACCGCAACCATCCGATGTGGTCGATTCCCATCGAGCTGCACCGCCGCCTGCCGGGCCTACAGATCTTCTGCGACCCCAGCCACATCGGAGGACGCCGCGAACTGATCGCGCCGCTTTCGCAGCAGGCCATGGACCTCGGTTTCGACGGCCTGATCGTCGAAGCGCACTGCTCGCCCGACTGCGCATGGAGCGACAAGGCCCAGCAGGTGACGCCGCAGGGGCTGGCCTACATCTGCCGCAATCTGGTGATCCGCGAGGCCAACGCCACGACGGAGAGCCTTTCGGAACTGCGTTCGCAGATCGACAAACTCGACGACGAACTGCTCGAACTGCTCGTGCGCCGCATGCGGGTATCGCGCGACATCGGACAGTACAAGAAGGAGCACAACATGCCGATCCTGCAGGCCAAGCGGTACGAAGACCTGCTGGCGCGCCGCGCGGAGCAGGCCGTACAGCTGGGCATGGACCGCGAATTCATGCGTTCGGTCCTGCAGGCCATCCACGAAGAGTCGATCCGCCAGCAGATGCAGGTACTGGGCGAGTGAACGGCTGTTACATTTCGGTTAAATATTCAACACGAGGCATGCAATAAAAGGATTGTTACGTACTTTTGACCCGGATACCAATCCGTAACAGTTATGACAAAGTACAAAATTCTGGTGGTAGACGATGAAGAATCCCTCTGCGAGATTCTTCAGTTCAATCTCGAAGTCGAGGGTTACGAAGTCGATGTGGCGTACAGCGCCGAACAGGCCCTCGGAATGCATCCCGAACGTTATTCACTGATTCTGCTCGACGTCATGATGGGCGAAATGAGCGGATTCAAAATGGCCCGGCTGCTCAGGGCGCAGCCCGAAACGGCCGGCGTGCCGATCATCTTCTGCACGGCCAAAGACACCGAGGACGACACGGTCGCAGGTCTCAACATCGGAGCCGACGACTACATCGCCAAGCCCTTTTCCGTACGCGAAGTGCTGGCCCGCGTACGCTCCGTACTGCGCCGCACCGCACCGCAGTCGGGCGAGAGCAGAACGATCGCGTTCGAAGGGCTGCACATGGACCTCGTCCGCAAAATCTGCACCGTGGACGGAGCGCCGCTGGCCCTGACCAAGAAGGAGTTCGAAATACTCGCCCTGCTGCTTTCGAACCGCGGCAAGATCTTTTCGCGCGAGGAGATCCTGCATCAGGTCTGGAGCGACGAGGTGATCGTGCTGGACCGGACCATCGATGTCAATATCACGCGGCTGCGCCGCAAAATCGGCGTCTACGGAGAACATATCGTAACACGGCTGGGTTATGGGTACGGATTTGAGGAGTAGCCTCTCCTACCATCGGCGGCTGTTTCTGCTGCTGCTCACGTTTTCGTGGGCGCTGGTCGCCTGTTTCGTCATCTTCCAGTACGGCCGCGAAAAGCATTTCAAGGCCGAACGGCTCGACGCCCGCCTGCAGCTTTTCAACCTGCGGATGCTCGACGCCCTCGCCGACGGTGTAACGCCTGCGGACTTCATCGCCGCCCACGACGAACCGTTCGGCGACCTGCGCGTGACGGTGATCGACAAAGCCGGGCGCGTCACCTTCGACAATTCGGCCGGGAATCTTCCCGAAGCCAACCACCTCGACCGTCCCGAAGTCGCCCAAGCCCTCGCCCGCGGCACGGGATTCACTATCCGCCGTCACTCGGAAAGCACCGACTTATACTATTTTTATTCGGCCATGTCCGACGACGGAATCGTCGTCCGTTCGGCCGTACCCTATTCGATAACGCTCCGCGAAGTGCTGGCCGCAGACCGCGAATTTCTGTGGTTCATGCTGGGCGTCACGCTGCTGATGAGCGTGGCGGCCTATTTCGCCACCCGCCGGCTGGGACACAACATCACGCGGCTGAGGGACTTCGCCCAGCGCGCCGAGCGGGGCGAACGGATCGACGAGCAGGCGGCTTTCCCGCACGACGAGCTGGGCGACATTTCGAGCCATATTATCCGGCTCTACGCCCGCCTGCAGCGCACGACGGCCGACCGCGACCGCGAACATGCGCTGGCTCTGCACGAACAGCAGGAGAAAATACGCATCAAAAAACAGCTCACGAACAACATCAACCACGAGCTGAAAACACCCGTAGCGGCGATTCAGGGTTATCTGGAGACCCTGCTGAGCAACCCGGGACTCAGTGCGGAGAAACGCACGGCGTTTCTCGAAAAGAGCTGCGGACAGGTGGCGCGGCTGCGCAGTCTGCTCTCCGACATTTCGACCATTACGCGCATGGACGAGGCGAGCCAGCTGATCCGCAAGGAGCGCGTCGTGCTGAACGACCTCGTGGACGAAATCCGCGCGGATATGCAGCACCGCCCCGAAGGGCAGCGGCTGCGCGTGAACTGCGACTTTTCGTATCCGCTCGAAATGGAGGGAAGCCCTTCGCTGCTGGGGTCGGTATTCCGCAACCTCGCGGACAACGCCGCGGCCTATTCGGGCGGACGCGACATTTTCATCCGGCTGCTGGAGGATTCTCCGGAGCAGTACACGCTGCTTTTCGCCGACAACGGCATCGGCGTAGACGAAGAACACCTGCCCCACCTTTTCGAACGTTTCTACCGCATCGACAAGGGGCGTTCGCGCAAGCTGGGCGGCACGGGACTGGGGCTTGCGATCGTCAAAAACGCCGTGATGATCCACGGCGGCACGATCTCGGTCCGCAACGGCGAGCGCGGCGGACTGGAATTCACCTTCACCCTGCGCAAACATTCATAGGGGCGCAATCCGTTCGTAACACGTTTGTAACATCCGTTTCGTTCCTTTGTACCGGAAAGACCGGCCCCGCATCTCAGGGCGGCGATCTCCGCCGGAAACGGCGGGCGAAAGCCCCCTTCGGAAAAAGGATGCAGGGTCGAACGAAAAACATACGGCGGAGTGCCGGAGCGGAACCGCCGAAAATATAAACAATGAAATAAATCCGAAAAGGTACTACATGAGTCCTCTATTCACATGCATCGTTATCGTCATGGGCCTGCTGGCCGTGATGGGCATCGTCGTAGGCGTGGCCAACGACGCGGTCAATTTCCTCAACTCGGCCCTCGGGTCGAAAGCCGCGCCTCGCCGCGTCATCCTCTGGATCGCCGCCGCCGGCATCCTCGTCGGCACGCTCACGTCGAGCGGCATGATGGAGGTGGCGCGCAGCGGCGTCTTCTATCCCGGACAATTCTCCTTCCCGGAGATCATGATGCTCTTTCTGGGCATGATGCTGGGCAACATCCTGCTGCTGGACATTTACAACACCCTCGGACTGCCCACCTCGACCACCGTATCGATGGTCTTCGGGCTGCTGGGCGCGGGAGTCGCCGCGGCGCTCTACCACATCTGGGGCGATCCGGCCGCATCGGTTTCGGACCTCTCGCAGTACATCAACACCGGAAAGGCGATGGCCATCATCGCGGCCATCCTGCTCTCGGTGGCACTGGCGTTCGCCGCAGGTTCGCTCTTCATGTATATTTCGCGGCTGATCTTCTCGTTCCGCTATGCGAAGGTATTCCGCCGCTGGGGCGCCGTATGGTGCGGCATCTCGCTGGCGGGAATTCTCTACTTCGCACTGTTCAAGGGACTGAAAAGCTCGGGACTGATTCCGACCTCGGTCGGGGAATACGTCGGCGAACACGTGCTCGTAACGCTGCTCGTCTTCTGGGCAGGGGCGTCGGTGATACTCTGGTTTTTCCAGCGCATGCGGCTCAACATCATGCGCATCACGATCCTCGCGGGGACATTCGCGCTGGCGCTGGCCTTCGCCGGCAACGATCTGGTGAACTTCATCGGCGTACCGCTGGCCAGCTACGACGCATGGCAGATCGCCCGCGAAGCGGGCAGCGAGTCGATCATGATGGGCGAGCTGGCCAACCCGGCGCGCGCCAACTTCCTGCTGCTGTTACTGTCGGGTATAGTGATGGTCCTGACGCTCTTCTTCTCGAAGAAATCGCGCCACGTCACCGAAACCGAACTTTCGCTCGCCTCGCAGCACGAGGGCGACGAACGGTTCGGCTCGACCTTCGTATCGCGCAGTCTGGTACGCGCCTCGCTCGCACTCAACACCATGTGGACGGGGCTGATTCCCGACCGCATGCAGAAAGTCATCGACCGACGCTTCGAGCCGCTGCCCGCCGAGGAGCGCTCGTCGGCGCCTTACGACATGATCCGCGCCGTCGTAAACCTCACGGCCGCTTCGATCCTGATCGCCATCGGCACCTCCTACAAACTGCCGCTCTCGACCACCTACGTAGTCTTCATGGTGGCCATGGGTTCGTCGCTCGCAGACCGCACATGGGGCCGCGAAAGCGCCGTATACCGCATCACGGGCGTTATGGCTGTTATTTCGGGGTGGTTCATCACCGCGCTCGGCGGATTTCTGATCGCCCTCTGCGTGACGCTGCTGCTGCTCTGGGGCGGCTGGATCGCCGTCACGGCACTCGTCGTTCTCTGCGCATGGCTGCTCATCCGCAGCCACCGCACCAAGCCGGAGGAGAAAGCCGCCGCGGAGGAACTGCCGGTAATCAAGGCCGAGACCCCGGACGAAGTGCTCTGCGTCTGCATCGGCGAAGTCTGCACGACGATGGAGCAGGTGACGCGCATTTACAACCGGACGCTGGTCGCCGTTTTCAAGGAGAACCGCAAGGTGCTCAAGGAGATGGTGCAGTCTTCGAACAGGCTCTTCGAAGAGGCCCGCGACCGCAAGTACGGCATCATGCCCACGCTGCGCCGCCTGCAGCAGTGTGACATCGACACCGGACATTTCTACGTGCAGGTGGTGGATTACCTCTCGGAAGTGACCAAGGCGCTGATTCACATCACCCGCCCGGCGTTCGAACACATCGACAACAACCACGAGGGGCTGTCGAAGGAACAGATCGTGGACCTGATGCGCGTAAACGATCAGGTGGAAGCGATCTTCGACAAGATCAACGACATGCTCCGCACGAAGGACTTTTCGGATCTGGACATGGTGCTCGAAATGCGCGACAAGCTCTTCGACACCATCGTCGAGGCGATCAAGAACCAGCTGCGCCGCATCAACGGCGATCCGGCGGCCAGCACGCGGGCCAGCGTACTGTACCTGACGATCCTCAACGAAACCAAGACGATGATCCTGCAGGCCCGCAACCTGCTCAAATCGCAGCACTACTTCCTCGAAAGCAAAAAATAGGCGGGCAGAAGACAGGTCTGCGGAGAATTCCGGACCGGACAGACGGGATACAGCGGACGAAAAACAACGTCGGGAAACAACGTCGGGAAACAACGTCGGGAAACAACGTCGGGAAA
>JAJPZH010000136.1 GCA_021204515.1 Alistipes sp.
GCGGTAGATCGTCTGCAGGAAGATCAGCGGAACGGCGGGATGCGCTTTCCGGATCGCCGCGACGAACGGCAGGAAGCGTTCGCGGATCATCTCCGGCCCCGGATTCGAGAAGGCGTCCACGACGATCGCATCGCAGGCGTTGTCGCCGATGATTTGGGCGAAAGATTGCTGGAGTTTCGAATTGCCGGAGACTCCGAGACTGATGAACTGCAGCCCCGTGTTGCGCTGCATGATCATCGGATAAGACATGCCCGGCCGGCCGGTGCTCGTGCCGTGCGTGAAACTCGACCCGAAAATGACGATCCGGTGACGGAACGGATTGGCCGAAGCTTCGATCTCCGCCCCCTCGTCGATTCCGATCTCGATGCGGCCCAGCTCGCTGAAAAGCGGCAGGTAGAGCAGACACTCCTTTTCGCTGTCGTCCATATTGCGCACCAGCACCAGTACCGCGTCCTCATTCTTCGGAGCGTTCGACCCGGCATACAGCCATCCGCCGTCCTTGCGGATGTAGAGGTCGTACCCGGTCTGGGAAACCCCCGTCGTACTATGGCGGACCATGCTGTAATTCAGATAGTGCGTCCGCACGGCGATCTGCGACGAATTGGTACGGAACACCAGCGCCATACCGGCCGGCATGCGCAGCAGGTTCGCTTCGGTCTCGGTAAGGTCGTACTTGTCCGTATCGACCCGGTGGTAGCGGTTTTCCGTCGGACCGAGCTTATTGACCAGTCCGAGCTGCTCCGCATCCACGAATTTCAACTGCGCCGAAGCCCCCGCAACGGAGAGAAGCAGCGCCAGCAAAGAAAAAACAAAACGTTTCATAAAAATCTTCTATTTTTTAAAGTTCCGATCGAATCAATCCCGTTTCCCGAACTCTCCGGCTACAATGCCCGTCACCCCCTTCTGGTTCCTGAGCACCCGGTGCAGCGCCCGCGACATCCGCCGTTCGACGGAGCCGAGCCGCGGCTCTCCGGCCAGATTCCGCCGCTCCGGTCCGCCCGGCGACATGTCGTACAACTCACACTCGACCACGCACCCCGTCAGATCGACCCACTCCGTGTAGCTCCATCTCCGGTCACGAACGGTATAGCCCATGTAACGCCGCTTCTTAAGGCTCGTAAGCGCCGGATAAGGACGCTGAAACTGACTGACGGCATAGCGTTTGCGCATGCTCCGTCCGTCGAGCAGCGGCCGCAGGCTCCGTCCCGAAACGCCGTAACGGTCCTCGATGCCGCACAGGTCGAGCAGCGTGGGATAGACGTCCAGAAACTCCACGACTTCCTCCACATCCCGGTGACGCGGCCTGCCCGCCGGCTTTATCACCAGCGGCGCGCGGCATGCGGCCTCATAAACGGTCGATTTGCACCACAACTCCTGTTCGCCCAGATGATAGCCGTGATCGCCCCAGAGGACGATCAGCGTATCGTCGTAAAGCCCCAGCTCCTTCAACCGGTCCAAGATCGCCCCTATATTGTCGTCGGTAAACGAAACGCATGCGTAATAGGCCCTGCGCAGCTCCGCCTCCTGCTCCGCAGAGAGCGGCATGAGGTCCGGAATGTCGGTGTACCCGCGCAGCTCCTCGCTGTTGTGACAGGCGATCTCAGGCGCATTTTCGGGACGCGCCCGGAGCGTGTCCGCCAAAGCGAAATCCCGGCCGGCATAGAGTTCCCGGTAACGTTCGGGGGCGCAGAAGGGCAGATGAGGTTTCAGGAAACCCACGGCGAGGAAAAACGGCTCGTCCGAACGGCTCAGCTCTTCGAGCCGGGCGAGCGCCTCGTTGCGGATCTTCACGTCGAAATAGAGACTGTCCGGCACATCCGCGAACTCCACGGCCCGCGCCTTCTTTCCCGTCTTGTTGACCGCCAGCTGATACTCCTCGTTGCGCGAATACTCGTACAGCGACGGACGTTCGCTCCACGAACGCTCGTCCAGACTGTTTTTCGTGCCGTGGAAAATCTTGCCCACGCCCCGCGTTTCGTATCCCGCCTCGCGGAATGCCTGCGGCAAAGTCACCACGTCCGGCACCTTGGCCCGCATCCATGTATTGAGTTCCGTCACCCCCACCTCTTCGGGCCGCAGTCCCGTCAGCAGCGACGCGCGCGTCGGGCCGCTGACCGCCTGCTGGCAGTAAGCCCGGCGGAAAACCGCCCCGTCGGCCGCCAGCGCGTCGATATGGGGCGTCCGCGCCACCGGATCGCCGTAACAGCCCAGTGCGGGCTTCATGTCGTCCACGGCGATGAACAGCACGTTTTTGGGCCGCACCTTGTTCCGGGCCGCAGCGCCGGCTCCCGACACGAGCAGCAATCCCAGCAAACCGTATTTCCGCTTCATAGCCATCCTGCAATCAGTTTTCCAGCACACGGTCCACCACCAGCTGCCGGAATTCGGGCGACAGCATGGCGAAATAGGCCGTGAATCCCGTCACGCGCACCACCAGATCGGGGTATTTCGACGGATCGGCGTGCGCTGCGAGAATCGTCTCGCGGTCCATGATATTGGCGTTGATGAGCGTACCGCCCATCTCGAAATGCGCCTTGATGATCCCCTCGATCAGCGCAATGCACTCCGCACCGGCCAGAGAGGGATCCAGTTCCCACTGCATGGGCGCCGTATTTCCGTAACCGGGCTGTATCTCGGCGACGGCCGTCGCCAGCGAAAGCGACGCATCGTCCACGGCGAAACCCGCACAGGGATTCGCGCCGTGCGAAATGGGCGTTCCGGCCCGCCGGCCGTTGGGAGTCGCCCCCACATGGAGGCCGAACCCGACGGTATTGGCCCAAGAGAAGAAACCGGGAATGAACTTGTAACGCCCGTCGGCCGAGGTCTCGCCCCGCACGGCCGCCGTGAACTCGTCGCGGACGGCAAGCGCCCACTTGCGGCCCAGCGAATCGGCCTGCCCGTAACGCTGGCTGCGGCCGAGCAGCGTCCGGTATTTCGTCCCCTCCTCACACTGGAAGTCGCTGTCGAGCAGCCGGTCCATCTCCTGCCACGTCAGCCTGCCTTCCCGCTCGATACGCTGTTCCAGCGCGGCGAACGAATCGGCTACAACAGCCAGTCCGGCGCCGTCGATCGCAAGGTTGTAATATTCCGCGCCGCCGTCCGAGACGTCGCGGCCCTTCTCGATCGGGCCGTGGCTCAGCAGGTTCAGCAACAGTTCCGGCTCGTTGAATTTCTGATATTTCAGGTGATGGCGGATTCCCTCGGCCGCCGTCCGCACCGCTTCCCGAAGATGCGACGCGAACGAACGCCACAACCGCTCCGTAGTCCGCCCGGCGTCGGCTTTCGACTCGTCGTAGGCCACTTCGAAGACTTTGGCCAGATTCACCTTCACCAAGTCGTTCATCGTATATTCCAGTCCCGGCAACGACATCCAATTGCACCCCACGGCGATACGCCGGCGCGCCAGCCGTTCGTCGAATCCGTTGCGCATGAATCCGGCTACCAGCGCCTTGTCGCCCGAAAAACGGGGCCAGCCGTTGCGGTACTTCACCAGACATTCGACGCCGTAGCGCAACAGCTTCGGATCGAGACCGTCATGCACGCGGATCGTGATATTGAGCGACGAATCGACCTTGCAGGCCGCATCCAGAATCAGGAACGAGACCGCCGAAGTCTGGTCCTTCCCGTCGGCATCGGGACCTCCCAGCTGCCAGTAGACGGGGTCGTTGATCAGCAGACAGGCCAGATAGTAGACCGCTTCGGCATCGGTGATGCGTCCCGCCGCGATGTCCCGTTCGTAGAACGGTTGCAGCAGCGCATCGATCTGCCCGCCGGCGCCGTCCCTATTGTAGGTCCGCGACGCCAGATGAAACCACACGATCCACTGGCAGGCTTCCCGCAGGGTCTGCGGTGCCCCCTCGACGATGTTTTCATTGGTCCGGGCCATCTCCAGCAGGTTCTGCCGGCGGCGTTCGTCGCGCTCTTCGGCGGCCAGCCGCCGGGCTTCGTCTATATGACGGCGAATCCAGCCCTGAATGCTCCGGATCGCCCGCTCGTGTAGGTCGTAGAAATGCTGCTGTTCGGCCGTGCCGTTGACCGCCCGATAGCGGGCGATCTTGTCGAGCAGTCCTCCCCAGCCCAGCCGAAGCCCCATCTCGTAATCGGGGGCGAAGTGAGCGTCGTCGCCGATGCCGTGTATGATGTCGTAACGTTCGATCCGCTCGCGCAGATGATCGTAGGGATAATCCGGATTCCACTTGTTGGGACGCATCTTCGACATGAAGTAGCACCAGCGCCCCGCCAGCGCGTCGTCGGGATCGACGTAGACCTGATGGACATCCATCAGGCTGCAAAAATTCTCGGTCCATGCGTCGAACCCGTAGAACGAGCCGTCCGCATGGTTCGGGCGAATCCGCCACACGCCTTCCTGCGGGACGATCCTGCCGTAGTCGTCCTCGTCCAGAATGCCCTCCTTTTCGATCTTCTCCCGGGTCTGCCGCAACTTTTTCGCTTTCAGCCGGGCAAGTTCGCCGTCGTAATTCGCATGCGCTTCCATAAGCATCATTTCGTTATCTTAAGTATTGATTTTGCAAAACTCCGCAGCGTCTCGAACCGCTCTTTCGAAAGCTCGCGCGCCCCGGCCAAAGGGTTTTCCATACCGCACGCCACGAATTTGTCGAACCCGAGCGTATGAAAGCGCAGCAGTTCGTACCCCTGCAACCGCTCCTCGAAGGGCAGCAGCATGCGGCAGATATTTCCGATCTCGGTCTCGTCGTCGTTCACTCCGGGTACGACCGGCGTGCGGACGACCACTTTCGCGCCGCTCCCGATCAGCCGTCCGAGGTTCTCCCGGATACGCCCGTTGCCGACACCGGTCATCTCGCGATGAAGCGCCCCGTCGAATATCTTGAAGTCGCACATCCACTCGTCCACCAGCGGGAGCAGCCGCTCCACGCACTTCCATTCGGCCAGCAGATTACTCTCGACGGCCGTCGCGATCCCCGCCTTGCGGCACAATGCGAAAAACTCGGCCACGAACTCCGGCTGCAACAGCGGCTCACCGCCCGAAACCGTCACGCCGCCGCCCGTCTGCCGGAAAAAAGGCAGGTCGCGCGCTACGCGCCGCAGGGCTTCACGCGCTTCGATGCGCTCCCCGACCAGCGACAACGCACCCGAAGGACACGCTTCGACGCAGGCGCCGCAGACCGTACAGCTCCTGCGGTCGATCCGGACTCCCTCCGCCGTCAGGCTGAGGGCCGACGAGGTGCACGCTTCCAGACACGAGCCGCACCCGATGCACCTCCCGGCCGTCTGCTGCAACTGTACGCCGCCGCTCCACGTCTCCGGATTATGGCACCAGCGGCAGCGCATGCCGCACCCTTTCAGGAAGAGGGTCGAACGAATGCCCGCGCCGTCGTGCACGGACATCCGCTGAATGGTCGTGATCGTCCCTTCCATTATTTGGCCCGTCCGAAAACGAAACTCGAAAAATAACCGATCAGGAAGCACGAAGCCAGCCCGATAAATCCGTAGAGCAGGAACGAAACGTTCGAATAGCTGTTGACGATCAGCAGAATGACGATACTGCCGACAAATCCGGCGAAAGCGCTCCGCGTACCGATCCGCTCGGTGAAGATACCCATCATGAACAAACCGCCCAGACCGCTGGTCAGCAGACCGAGGAAAAAGTTGAACTGATCCCACAGCGACGCAATATCGAACGTGGCGAGCAGAATGGCCATCAGCAGCCCCAGACCGCCCACGACGACACCCGACAGCCGGGCGAAGCCCATCGCCTGTTTGTCCGTCGCGCCTTTTCGGAAGCGGCGGTAGAAATCCTCGGTCAGCACCGTCGCCGTAGAGTTGATATTGGCCGAAAGGGTGGACATCGCCGCCGAGAAGATCGCCGCGATCAGCAGTCCCGCAATACCGACCGGCAGACGGCACATGATGAAATGCGGGAAGATCGAGTCCGTATTGGACATCCCGACGCTGAGCAGTTCGGGCTGCTGCTTGAAGAAGACGTAGAGCGCCGTGCCGATCATGAAGAAGATCACGGCGATCGGAATACTCAGGAATCCGTTGAGCCACAGTCCCTTTTTCGTACCGGCCGTATCCTTGACCGTGATGTAGCGCTGGATCACCGACTGATCGCTCGTATAGGCCAGCAGCTGATTGGCCAGACCGCCTACCAGCACCACCCAGAAGACCGGCTGCGTCAGGTCGAAAGCGAAATTCAGAATATTGAACTTGTCGTCGGTCACGGCGACGTCGATCATGCCCGAGAATCCGCCCTCGATGCCGCTGATCAGGTACACGAGCGACACGAGCGCGCCGCCCACGAGGATCACGCCCTGCACGACGTCGGCCCATACGACCGCTTCGATACCGCCCATCGTACAATAGGCGATGGTCACCAGTCCCATCAGCAGGATGCAGGTATAGACATCGATTCCGGTCACGGCGTTCAGCGCCAACGACGGCAGGAAGAGCACGATGGCGATCCGGGCGAACATGAAGAGGCAGAAGAACACCGACGCCAGATAGCGCACCGGCGAGCTGAACCGCTGTTCCAGATACTGATAGGCCGAAGCCACGTTCAGTTTACGGAAGAAAGGCAGATAATAGTGGATGACGATCGGCACGATCATCAGAATCGTCATGTTGAACATGAACATACCCCAGTCGGCGCCGTAGGCCTTCGCCGGAATCGAGATGAAGGTAATCGCGCTGAGCGCCGTGGCGAAGATGCTGATACCGGCCGCCCACCAAGGTATTTTCGCCCCGCCCTTGAAGAACTGGTCGGTCGTATTGTTCTTGCGGACGAAATAGACGCCGATACCCATCATGACCAGCAGATAGGCGATAATCACGGAGTAGTTGCCCCAGCCGAATTCCGCCGTCTCGTGAATCGTCACGACCTGCACGTCGGGCGTGCGTACGCCGGGACGGATTTCGCCCGACGGAATGACGATTCCGTTACCCGAGACCACGGCCGTCGATACGGCAGGAAAACCCGTCCCCGCCTGTCCGAGCGATACCCATGTATTGGTAATGGCATGGTAGGCCAGCAGATCTTTCGAAAACCCTTCGTGCTCCGTAAATGCCTCGCGCAGCTGCCCGCGCAGAACCTCCGCTTCCTGAGGCGTCGCCGCCCCGCCGATCGCCCGTTCGAGCGCGGCGCGGCACAACAGCTCCCGACCGTCGTCACCGCCGATTACCAGCACATGACCCGATCCGTAAGGCACCGCTTCGGCATACATCACCACGACCGGCTTGCCGCCGACCGTCACGTCGCCCTTGGCCTGCCATTTGTCGTGCACCGGCAGGTACTCCCAGACGTCGGAACACAACTGCAGCTCGCCGTCCTTCTCGTGACGGCCGCCGATCAGGTACATGGCATTTTCGCGTCCGTTGTGCTGGGCCGCAAAAGCCGGTCCTGCCGAACGCACCGCACCGGGACACGCCGCGAGTTCGGTCCATTTCCCGCTCACGGGCGAGAAACGCCGGAAAGCATTGGCCCCGTCCTTCACGCCGTGAATGTAAATCTCCTCCTTATAGGCCAGCGCGGCCGCGGGACGGAAACCCTCGGGAAGCTCCCCCACGACATCGACGCGCACAGAATTGCCGACAGGCGTCAGTGCATAGACCGCACGCGACTCCCCTTCGGAAGTCTGACCGCCGAAACAGTAGAGACTGCGGCCTGCCGCGGCAGCGCAGCCGTGGGCGATGCCCACGGGCAATTTCGCATCGGCGACCAGTTTGCATTCATACGCACCGCCGGAGGGCGCAAGCAGGTAAATGGCATCTTCGAACTGCTTCGCGCCGCCCTCCCACGGAGCGCCCTGCGCGAAATTCGAACCGCCGGCCACGACGATACGGTCGCCGATCCCGCCGATGAAAGCGCCCACCACACCGGGATTTTTAACGCCGCCCGAAGCGGGGG
>JAJPZH010000251.1 GCA_021204515.1 Alistipes sp.
TTGTTGCTGCTTGTGGTTTTGTTTCCCCATAGATTGGGATGAGGATCATTCGGATAACTTTCCGCATATTCGAATTCCGCGGCATAGACTGCCTCTCCGAGCTTGTATCTGTCCTGACAAGATGCGGGATAGACGAACGGATCTTTGCACCCCCATTGGTAATAGAGTCCCCGGTCCTCGGGCAGCACGCAGTCGGTGGTCAGCGCTCCGAGGTTCCGGTCCATGAACACCGCTCCGGAAGCATAGGTCTGGGCGGTGGCTTCGATATCGTAATCCGCGACCCAGATATGCCACGACCAGATACATTCGTCGCGGCTGTCGAACAGTCCTATTACGGCGTTGTCGTACTGCGTGCCGGTCGTGAAGGTAATCCGGCCGTCGGCATACGAAACTTCGGAGATGACATTTTTGCTTTTCGAGCCTGTTTTCCACAGCACACGGGGCGAGGTTCCCGTCAGGCGTATCGGCCAGACGTTCGTCGTGGCTTTGCCGTTACCCTGCACCGTGGCGTCGAACGAGTATGACATACCGAGTTCCGGAGCGATGTCGCAGTTGGCCGTGCCTTTGTCGTCCAGCGGAGATGTGGCGGGTGAGAATTTCGGGAAGATGGCTGCGTCGGCCGTTTCGGGTTTGTAAAAATAGGTCATCGAAGGTGAAGGGCATTTCGTGTAGCCGTCTGTGGAGTACCATCCCTCGAAGCGGTAGCCGGCCAAGGGAATCGCCATCAGCGTACAGCCGAATTCGTGACACAGAACTACGTGATCGTGCGTGTCGGACGCTTCATTGTCGTACAGTGCATCGGAAACCTTCACCCGGCCGTTGCCGTTATCCAGCGTTTCGACGACCACGTTGAGCCGATTGGCGAAACGGCGTTCGAACGTGAAGGACTGCGCGTACCCTCCGTCATCCTCGACCGTCACGGTATAGGTCACCTGCGAACTTGCCGCCGTATAGACCGGGAAATCGTAATAGAGGAAATACTCGTTTCGTCCCAGCTGGTTCGCAAGGAGCAGATCCTGTCCGGAACCTATCGACACGTCGTCCACGAGCAACCGCTCCGTGTCGCCCTGCGAAGCCGCGATGTGTCCTCGCAATGTCAGGGGTGCGGGATTCCCCTCCACGTCGATATATACGGCACCCATTATGTCATAGGTGCAGTAACCGCCGATCATGTTGTCTTCGTAGGTGTCGTGGACACGGAGTGTATAGCTGCTTACGCGAGTGTCGATCTCGCTGTCACCGAGGATCGAGATGTCGAACCGATAGTGGGTGTTGGCGCGGACGTTGAAATCCGAGGTATTGTTCTCGCCCAAATAAACCGTATAGGCCAATACTTTGTCGCTTTGCACGGCACGGATCAACAGGTACGATGCATTGCCGGGTGCATTGTCGCGGTTTTTGTCCCGCTGGTCCGTGATGGCCGTAACCTGCCCCTGCGGATTCGGAAGCAGATAATAACTTCCCGCAGTCTGCCGTCCGGAAAGGTTCCGTTCGGTACAGTCGGTATAATCCGCAGGATCGTCCGAAGGCGATGCGGCGAGGTCGAATGCGGCGAGGGTGCGCGGCACGGAAAGCAGCTGTACGGATCTCAGTTCGATATTCGAAGGTTCGACGTTGATCTGGTAAGAGATCTTCGCCACGCAGCGCGACACTTCCACAGTTGGCAGTGTCAATGCTCCTCCGGCCGACGGAGTGATTGCAATGTCGCCTTCCCAGACCATGGGCACTACTTCGTAGTTGTCTGCATGCGTGACGGTAAAGCCGTCCTGCGCAGGGTTTTCTCCCATGTCTCGGCCCCAGTTGGCGGCGATGCGCACCGAATAGTTCCCGGGGAGGTATTCGAAATGCAGCGTCGGGGAGGTCTGGTAACGGTGCAGGAGAACCTCGCCGTTTCCGTCGTACAGATAGAAGTTCAGGTCGCGGAGCGTTTCCTCGTCCGCGGAGCGGCTCATCGCAATCATTCGGTCGGAGCGGACGGGAAGTTCGACCGACACAGCGGAGTGAGTTGCCGGATCGAGAACGATGCTGTCCCGACTGCAACTGTTCAGGGCGAACAAAACGATCGGTAAAAACAGAGATGCTTTCATTTTTCTGTCGATTAAAATGGTTGCTGTTATTCTTTGACACACCGCACGTGGTAGCCGAACACCTGTGACTCGGAGCGGTAGGCCGCTTCCGCTGTGTCCTGAATGAGCAACATGCAGTTTCCCGCCGCCGGATCGAAACGTGTCGTACCTTGCCGTGCTGCTGCGGTGCAGGTCCATGTACCGCCCCATAGTTCGGGCAAGACGAACGAAGCCGAACCGTGGGTATCCGACAGGTAGCCGCCGAAAGGATAGAATGTCGAGGCTTGCGACGAAGAGGTGTAGCTGACGTCGTAGCCGGCATCCCGGTAGTTGAACGTGGGGCGGAAGATCCGTGTGTCCCATGCTTCCGGGGCCGGAACCTTCCATCCATGAGGACAGGGGTCGTAAATTGATTTGGCATTGATTGTCGATACGGACGTGCCGTCGGAGGCGTTGCCCCAGAGCCGCGGGTTCGGCGGATAGCACCACGAGATATGGATTGCGGCGTCGCCGGCTACGGGGTCGAGTGCTGCTCCCATGAAGGTCGTGGGATGCGCGACGGACCACGCCACCGTTGAGCGTTCGGCGGGATCGCCGTTGTACTGCGGGCTATGCGTGGCGTGTTCGTACCCCGGCAGGTAGCTGCATGTGATGTAATCCGGTTCGCGGTTGAACGGCTTTGATGTCCACGGAAAGGGATCTTTGCGCCCCCATTGGTAATGAAGTCCCTTGGCCGCATTGTCGTGCGGATCGATGGACAGCGCTCCGAGGTTGCGGTCCATGAATACGGCGCCCGACGAATAGGTCTGAGCCGTAGCCGTGGGGTCGTAATCCGTGACCCAGACGTGCCAGGACCAGATGCAGTCTCCTGCGGCGTCGAACAGTCCTACTACGGCGTTTCCGGATGTCGGACCCGTCTCGAAACGGATGCGGCCGTTGGCATACTGCGCACGTCTTACGACCGTTCCGCGTACAGACCCCGTCTCCCAGAGCACTTCCGCCCGTATGCCGGCAAGCGGCTTGGGTGCAATGCCCGTCGTAGCACGGCCGTTTCCCTGTACCGTGGCGTCGAACGAATAGCTCGTATCGGGTTCCGGAGCGATGTAGCTGTTGGCCGTGCCCTGTCCGTCGAGCGGGCGGGCGACATCGAGGAATCGGGCATAGATCACGGAGCGGGGCTCCACCGGCCGGAAGTTGTAACGCTCCGCATGGGAGAGGCACTGCGTGTATCGGATATCGGCGTACCACCCTTCGAAGCGATACCCTGCGGCGGGCTCCGCATGCAGGCGGCATCCTTCCTCCAGCGTGAGAGCCTCCGTGCCGCGAATATTTCCTTCGCCCGTCAGAGCGGTATGGAGGGCTCCCTCTACCGCGATCTCGCCGCCCGAGGCCTCGGAATAGACTGTCAGCAGGTCGGCGAAGAGATGGTCGAAGTCGTATGTCTGCGAGAATCCGCAGGCGTCGGCGACCGTCAGCCGGTAGCGGAGCCGATGATTCCCGGAGGTGTAGAGGGCCGGGACATAGGCGATTGCGTAGCTGTTGAGCCCTTCGGCATTTTCCACGTCGAAGGTGTGAAGGGCCCCTGTGGTGCCTTTGAACCGAAAGCTTGTCCCGTCGCCTTCGACGAGCTCGATGCGCCCGGTGAGCTCCGGAGTCGTATTCCGGCTCTCGACGTGCAGTCGCAGGCGGTTCGTCGCCCGGTAGGTGCAGTAGCCGTCCCCGCCGTCGCGGGCGAAGTCGTCCTCGGCCGTCACGGTGTAGGCCGCAACCCGCATATCGACTTCGTCGTCGCCGAGGATCGAGATGTCGAACCGATAGTGCGTATTGGCGTATACGTTGAAGTCCGAGGTGTTGTTCTCTCCGAGATAGATACTGTAAGTCAATATCTTCGTCCCGCGTACGGCCCGGATCATGAGGTGCGAGGCATGCTCCGGAGCGTTCTCGCAGTTCTTGTCGCGCTGGTCCGTGATCATCGGTACGGACCCTTGCGGATTCGGCGGCAGGTAGAATATTCCCGCAGCCGTCGTTCCTGAGAGTGGAACCGTTTTGCCGTCCGTGTAGTCGTCCGGATCGTTCGACGGCGCGGCCGCCGTGTCGAATATCCCGACCTTGCGCGGAATTGAGAGCGGACGGACGAAGTGCAACTCAATGCCTTCGGCTCCGGACGCCACGGAGATTTCATAGGAGATCTTCGCCACGCAGCGTTCGACTTCTATGGGAGGGAGCGTCAGCACACCTCCGGCAACGGATGGGATTGTGATGTCTCCCTCCCAAGCCATGGGCAGCACCTCATAGTCGTCGGTATGCGGAACGGTGAAATCCTCAGGGCGAGGGCTATCGCCCGAATCGCCGCCTAGATTCGCGGCCACACGCAGGCGGTAGCTTCCCGGCCGGCACTCGAAGCGCAGCGTCGGAGAGGTTTGGTAGCGATGCAGGCGGATTTCGCCGTTGTCGTCGTACAGATAGAGGTTCAGATCCCGGATCGTGTTTTCGGCCGCAGAGCGGGTCGCCGAGTCCATGTCGTCGGCACGGACCGCCACTTCGACCGATACGTTGCGGGTGTCGTTGAAATCATTTTCCGGGATTTTCTGACAACCGGATGAGCTTGCAATGAGACTTATTATCGAGATATACAGGATGTGTTTCATATCGTATTATTGGGTTTCGGGATAGTGAAAGTTTGGAATAAGGAACTTTGTGAGCCTGTTATTTCCATGTCAGAGAACCGCGCGCCGTACGGCTTTGTCCGTAAGAGTCGGTGACGGTAAATACGATTTGAGCTCTTCCGGCACTGTATGAGGTTGCTGTAAAAGTGTGCGATCCAGCTTTGAGGGTTACGGGAACGTCCGGGAGAAGTAACATTCCGTTGTATGCGACCGAACAGTCTTGTCCGGAGGAGGTATAGCTGACGGTATAGGCCCCCTCGTATTCTTGCGAGGTAATGGTCAGTTCCATGGGACATTCCGAATAACTGGCAGCTTGTGTTCGCAGGCGGGCATTGAATATCGGATAACGTACGGGGATAGTAATCTCCTGTTCTGCGTTTCGGCCGTTGCCGTCTTCCGCATGGACTTTGATCGTCAGGTCTTCGGTGGTGTGCGGTGTAATCGAAACCTGATATGTCTTATCGGCGAGCGTGACTTCTTCTCCGTTGCTTATGATGCGACCGTCGGGAAGCGTGAAGATCATCTGCGGATCGGAGCTGGTGAATACGGTGATCGCATGATTGCCGCTTTGGCCGATCGTCAAGGTGAAACTGTCTGTTCGGTCGATGATCATAGTCGCGGGAGCCGTCAACTCTATTGTGAGCGGTGGCGTTTCGGGGAGGAATCGTGCATATAAGGTCATGAGAGGTTCTTTCGGACAATAGTCATAGTTCATCGTTCGGGAGATGCATTGGGTGTATCCGATATCGGCGTACCATCCGTCGAAGACGTAGCCTGCGGCAGGTTCGGCGGTCAGACGGCATCCGTCCTGATGAGTGAGCAGCATGATGTTGCGCGAGGGCCCGTTTTCGGAGATATATGTTTGGAGAGCTCCGTCGGAGGTAATCGTGCCGAAGGCTTTCTCGCAACTTACGGTCAGAAGGTTTGCGAAACGATACTCGGAGTCATAGGTTTGGGTGAAGCCGTAGGCGTCGGTGAGTGTGAGACGATAGTGCAGCCGATGATTATCTGAAGTGAAGAGCTTCGGGGTATAGGCCATCGTGTAGCCGTTATCGCCATTGCAGTTTTCGATGGCGAATGTATGGAGGGTCCCGGTTGTTTCGTCGAAATGGAAATCGGCGCCGTCGCCAGCCAGCAGTTCGATCTGTCCGGTGAGCTTCGGGTCGGCATTCGTACTTTCGACATGCAGACGCAGATGATTTACACCCTGACAGGTACAATAGTCTCCTATGCGGGTACTGTCGAAATCGTCTGAAACAGTAACGCTGTAGGTGGTAACGCGAGAGTCTATCTCATTGTCGCCAAGGATCGTGATCTTGAATCGATAATGCGTATTGGCTTGTATGTTGAAATCCGAAGTGTTGTTTTTTCCGAGGTATACGCTATAGGTTTGTACTTTGTCGCCTTTGGTCGTGCGGATCAACATATAGGATGCGTATGTCGGTGCGTTCACAGCGTTTTTGTCCCGCTGATCCGTGATTGAAAGGTTCTCTTCTTGCGGATTGGGAAGCATATAAAACGTACCTGCAGCCTGATGTCCGGAAAGAGGCGTGGAATGCCCGTCTGTATAGTCTTCCGGATTCTCCGAAGGCGTTTCCTCCGATGCGAACAGTGAAACGGTGGCGGGTATGGAGCGGAGTTGTATGGATTCCAGTTCGATATCCGAGGAGCTGATCGTTATGTCGTATGAGATTTTCGCGACGCACCGGTGAACTTCGACCGTGGGCAGAGTTCCTCCGGAGGAGGGAATTCGGATTATTCCTTCCCATGCCATGGGAAGAGTGTCATAATTGTCGGCGTGCGTGATAGTAAAGTCACTCCATGTCGGGTTTTGCCCCAGATCATATCCCAGATTGGCAATGATGCGGACATGATGATCTCCCGGTATATATTCGAATTGTAGCGATGCGGACATGCGGTATTGATGCAGGATGATCTCTTCGTCGTTATTGTAGAGATAAAAGTTCAAATCCCGGATCGAATTTTCATCCACAGATCGGGTGGCAGACTCCATGCAGTTGGGGCGTACTGCCATCTCTACGGGAACGTATTGTAATATATTTATTTCCTCTGAGGAATCTTTTTGACAGCTCGCCAGACTTACGAGGAGGCTTATAGATAGAATATGTACAATGATATGTTGTTGCATGGTTTATTGGGGTGTATTCTTCGACTGTGCCGTTATGGCATTGATCCGATGATTGAACTGTTGTGCATGCTGCCGTCGTCGTGCATCCGTATATACGGTTAGGAGCGCATTTCATTTGAAATGAAATGGTTTTTCGGTATCCGGGGTAGATACCCCCGTGGAAATAGTGAAACAAAGAAGGTCCCGCCCCGCTTTCAAGGCGGAACCCTCATTGTGGATTATGCACCCAGATCGACGTTCTGCGTTACAGGCGTCTCCCAGTCGGCGACCGTCACGGATACCTGGCATTCCTGACCCACAAGACCAGTGATGTTGGCGGAGATGCGGTAGTAGCCGTTGCGCAGGATCTCGCCTGCGGCCTTGCCGGTCACCTCGGCCGAGTAGGTCACCTCCGACTGGTCGCTTGTCGTCGAACTGCTGCCGTCGCCGTCGTAGGTGGCGTTGATCTCCAGAAGAACACGGTTGCCGCTGTTGAGTGCTCCTGTCTCATAAATATAGAATAGCGAGTTGAATTTTCCCGAAACCGAGGCAGGCGTTTGTGTATGAGTAAACGTCATCGCGCCGGGTGCGGGTGTGCTGGCGAAGAGGAGTGACTGCGATGCGGCCCGCGAGAGCTTCACCGACTTGATCGTAATCGAACCGGGGTATTTCTCCGAGAAGGAGGCATCGACGGTGGTCTGCAGGGCGACTTTCGCCACGGTACGTTTGAGCGTGATCGCTACGGAGGTCGAGGTGTTTACCGCCCCGACGGTCTTCGACGTCGAACCTGACATGACGAATCCTCCCGAACGTTTGGCTTTGGTCGAGACCTCGGCGAAGGTACCGTTGTAGTCTGCGGCCGCTTTCTCCACGAGGGCTGTCAGCGCGGATTTGGTCGTCGCGGACGAGGCATCGTAGTTCGCTACGGCATAGAACGAGCAC
>JAJPZH010000101.1 GCA_021204515.1 Alistipes sp.
CTCCTCTTTCAAGAATGAAAATCTTGCGTCCTAACCGATAGACGAATGGGCCTTTACCACTATCGCTGCCCCTTGTAAGGGTAACTTTAGCGGTGCAAAGGTAAACAAAAAAGTGAGTCGAACAAAAAAAAAGTCGAAAAATGTTGAATTCGTTACTTTTTTGCGAGCCGGATCGTCAGCGTGGCGGGGTCGAACGAGATGCCTGCACTGGCGAAAAGCCGCTCGATATGGCCGCTGGAGGCCATATCGGCCGCAGACAGGCAGTGCAGGTCGGGCGTGTCGATCAGTGCGACCGCGTCGCACAGTCCCAGCGCGACGTCGAGGTCGTGCGTGGAGAAGAGGATACATTTGCCCTCGTCGCGGGCCAGACGGCGCAGCAGCGTCGCGAGTTCGTAACGGTTCGGCAGGTCGAGGAAGGCGGTGGGTTCGTCGAGCAGGATTACGGGCGTGTCCTGCGCCAGCGCCCGGGCGATCAGGATGCGCTGGCATTCACCGTCGGACATGCGGTCCATCGTTTTGCGGGCGAAAGCCTCCATGCCGACCAGCCGGAGCGAACGGGCCACGATGTCGCGGTCGGCTTCCTGCATGCGCCCGATCCAGTTGGTGTAGGGGGCGCGGCCGAGGGCTACGACGTCTTCGCAGGCGAGATTGGCGATGCGCACCTTGTCGGTGGTGACGAAACTGACGGTCGAAGCCCGCTGGAGCGGAGTGAGCGTTGCGAGCGGTTTGCCGCAGAGTTCGATTCCGCCGGACGCGGCGGCGCCCAGACCGGCGACGGCCCGCAGCAGGGTGCTCTTGCCGGTGCCGTTGCGGCCGATCAGGGCCGTGAGCGATCCCTGAGGGACCGAGGCCGAGACGTCGCGCAGCAGAACGCGGTCGCCGTAGGCAAGGGTGATATGGCGAAGGGCGATGCTCATTTCAGAAGAGATTGCGGTTACGGACGACCACGACGATCACCACGGGGATACCCATCAGGGCCGTGACGGTGTTGATCGGGAGGGCCAGCGATTTGGAGATAAGGTCGCAGACCAGCAGCAGGGCAGCGCCCGAAAGCATCGACGCGGGCATCAGGACGCGGTGGTCGGCGCTGGCGAAGAGCATGCGCGCGAGGTGCGGCACGGCCAGTCCGATGAATCCTACCGGGCCGCAGAAGGCTGTGACGGTGCCTGCGAGCAGGACCGTGGAGAGGAACAGCAGCGTGCGGGTGCGCTGGACGTTGAGACCCATCGTGCGGGCGTAGTTTTCGCCCAGCAGCAGCAGGTTGAGCGGTTTGATGACGGCGACGGAGAGCACGAGACCCACGGTGATGACCGGGAGCATCAGGGCGAGGTTGCCGCCCGTGACGTCGCCCAGAGAGCCCATGGTCCAGATGACGAACGATTTGAGCGCCGCTTCGCTCGAAAGGTACTGGAGGATTTCGACCACGGAGCTGACGCCCGAGCCGAACATCATGCCGAGGATCAGGATCACCATGATATCTTTGATGCGGCGGCTGACGGACATGACGATCAGCAGTACGAGGGCCGCGCCGAGCCACGCCGCGCCCGCGATGCCGAGCGACTGGACGAACGAGTGCGCCGAGACGCCCAGCAGGGGCGCGCCCAAGAGGAACAGCGCCACGCCCAGACCGGCGCCCGAACTGATGCCCAGCACATAGGGTCCGGCGAGCGGATTGCGGAAGAGGGTCTGCATCTGCAGGCCGCTGGCGGCGAGGGCCGCGCCGGCGAAGAGTGCCGTGACGGCTTTGAGCAGGCGGATTTTGAGGACGATGTCCCGCACGGCCGGGTCGCACGAGCCGCCCGTGAGTACGGCCCAGATGTCGCGCGGAGCCACGGCGACCGAGCCGATCAGCAGGTCGGCCGCGAAAAGTGCGGCGGTCAGCAGCGACAGGGCAGTGAAAAGGATGGGGGTGCGGCGTCCGGACATTTTGTGCGAGCGGTGTGTTTGTTATTCCAGACGTTTGTAGTAGTGGAGTTCTCCTTGCTCGACCGTCTTGCCGCCGAGGATCAGACTCAGGTCGCGCAGCACCAGATCGGGGTGTACGACGCCCGATTCCCAGAAATCGGAGCCGCCGGCCGGGGTTTGGCGGCGGTTGTTGTTGAAGACCATGCGGTTGCGGACCGTCGGGATGTCGGCGAATTTCGGATTCTGGGCCGTCAGCTCCGCGAGGGTGTTGCACGGGCCTACGTTGAGCCAGACGTCGGCCGCGTTGGCCAGCAGGTAGGCCTCTTCGAGGTCCACGGCGACGGAGGTGTCCGAATCGTTTTTCGTGTAGACGTATTCACCTCCGGCGTCCTCGATCAGGCGGATCATGAAACTGCGCGACGAAGGCATGAACCAAGTGTCGCGGTAAGGGGTGTTGAGCATCACTTTGGGACGGACGGCAGGCGCGGAACCGGCGACGGCAGTTTTGATGGCCTCGTAGCGTTCGGCGATGCCGCCGAAGGTTTCGGCGCCCCGGTCACGCTCGTCGCAGAGTTCGGCGGCGACCATCAGCCATTCGGCTTTGCCCAGAGGCGACTCTTCCATATAGTCGCCTACATATATATAGGGTATGCCCAGTTCCCGGAGTTTGCCCGTGACGACGGTGTTTTCGCCCGTGACGCCGTACAGCAGCATCAGGTCGGGCCGCATGGCGGCGAGCCGCTCGAAATTGAGATTCGTATCGTAGCCCACGTCGATGACTTCGCCGCAGTAGCGGTGTTCATTGACATAGGCGTTGGTGATGTAGTCGATGCCGGAAACGCCCGAGACCCGGCGTATCTGGCCGATGGCGTCGAACATGGCTACATGGCTCGACGACATGCAGACCACATGGCGCACGGGGGCTTTCACGATCTGGCCGTCGAAATCGGCGGGAGGTTCGATGCCCTCGCGCAGAACGAGCAGATGCTGTTCGACGCCGCTCCCGCCCTGCCACGGATTGCGGACGGTGATGAGCGTCGCCGCGTTGTGTTCCGTGCCGCGGATGTCGAATCCCGAAGCATGTGCAGGAGTGTAGATTTCGGTCGTGAAATCGGCCGGAGTGTAGCTCGCGGAACCTCCGCAGGCCGTGCTGAGAAGCGCCAGTAGGAGCGGTATGAGGGGCAGGAATCTTTTCATCGAGGACAAAATTAGAAAAAATTCTCGCAGAAATGTGCCGGTTTGTGAAAAATATACTATATTTGCACTCCGAAACGCTACGGGGTGTAGCTCAGCCCGGTTAGAGTACGCGTCTGGGGGGCGTGTGGTCGCTGGTTCGAATCCAGTCACCCCGACTGATGAAAAATCCTTGATATTCAATCGAATATCAAGGATTTTTCTTTTGTGGTATATAGTCCGAAAAATGCCGGTGGTACACAAGTGGTACATAAATGGTCGCTATCCGAAAATTTCAATCTCAGTCGTTAAGTATTTGGTTGTTGGGTGGTTGCTGTATTTGGGCCTATACAGTCGCTCCGAACAGGCAGATAATGAATTTTATCGAGTTCCCGAGTACATGAGCCGTAATCGCATCGCAGTATCTTCTGTTCCGACAAAACAAAACGACCTACCAATATGTTTTTGGCAGGCCTTGCAAATCTACTCTGCCGATGTCCCGATCAGCAACAGAATCGAATAGTCGGTTTCCGCCAGTTTCGCATCCGTGCCGCAGCCCCAGACGATATTTACCTGCGGGGCAAATTCGTGGATGACGGTTAAGAGGCTGCATAGGTCGTCGAAACTTATTTCCGAAGCGGGATGATAGCTTACTTTTACAATCACGTCGAGGTCAGTTCCGGTGTGTAGGGCTTCCAATTCGGTGCGGAGTCGCTCCGCCAAGACGGGCATTGCACCCTCGACCGTAATTAGGGCACAAGATGCCGCGCTATTCAAAATGCGGTCGAAATCGTTCCGGACGATTTGCACCATGTCGTCTTCCGATGCGCTGAATCGGGTGTCGAGATAGTGTCTGATTTCTTCTTTGGTTTTCATGGGATTTTGTTTTTGGGTAATACATTCCGGCTGTGAATACGCAGGTCGATTCAGCCGATATGTTGGTAGATCGTCGTTGCGGCTTGCTTATTTAAGCCCTATACACTGGCTTGAAATAGGCGGTTAATGAATTTTATCGAGTCCCCGACTACATGGGCTATAATCGCGCCGCAGTATCTTTTGTCGGGATTTAACAAAGCGACCTGCCGAGTTGCGGCAGGTCGGGACAACTAAGAACGGTCGGGATAAGGATTCGGAAAGGATTTGGATAACAACTTACAGCTATGTGCTTTATCCTCGACCGAAATTGTATACGAGATTATTCTATTTTCCGATAAAGGGTTTTGAATTCATACCTTATTTCATAAGTTTCGTTCAGATCGAATAATGCTCGTTTCAAAATTTTACCTAAAATGGTTTTTTGAGTATTCCTATCTGGATAATATGTTGTGATCGCGTTCAATGGTTCGGTGTTTTCCCAATCGACTTGATTTTCGCCGACTAAATTTTGTGCAGTAAACCATGTGTCTGCGGAGTAATTCTTTTCCTGTAAACGTCTGATTAGGTAGTCTGCAATTTCTTGGCGATTTTCAAGATTTGTTTGCCAAGGACAGCTATGTAATTCTTGACGTTGCCCATTATCACCAAAATAGATTAGTGCCATAGCTTAAAATTCGATTTCTTCGATAGGTGAAAATTCATCCCAATAATTTGTTGCGCGGTAGGCATCCCTGCTTCCAACGGGAACTCCGAGATATTTACAATCACAAGACCGCATAATATCGTATTGAAGTATTGGAGGTTCGATTGCCTTACAATAGATTTTATTAAAGTGGCCAGAAGAGGAACTATAGCCAGAAAAGGCCAAATGACCTATGCTTTGCAGCTCGCTACCTAATGTCAAATATCCATTAAAAGTGCATTGGTTGAAAGCTTCTTCTTCAATAATCTTTATTTGATCGGGGATGATAAGATTTCCTGTAAAATTTTGACCCCACAAAAAGCACCTACGGGGAATAGTTGTTATTCCTGTCCCTAATGTTAACGCAGTAAATTTGCAATAACTAAAGGCGTTGCTCTCTAAGTTTATTACACTGTTAGGAATATTCAAATCTCCGGTTAATTTTTGACAATTGGAAAATGCATTATTGCCGATGCTTTGTAATCCATTGGGTAGGATTAAGTTTCCAGCCAATGACATGCATTTTTCAAAGGCTGAAACACCAATCGAAACAACGCTTGATGGTATATCGATAGATGTAATTTTGCTTTGATAAAACGCATTGTCTGGGATGGCTTCCAGATTCAGCGGTAGAATGACCGTTTTGACCGTACTTTCTTTGAAACAACTGGCCGGAATGGTTGTATTGTCGATTTGTGCCAGATCGACGGATTCCAATGCGGGCATGGTGCGCATGAAATCGTAATCGAACGTGTTGAGTTTGCCCGTCAGTTTCAATCCGATCAATTTCTCTTTTTCATCGGCGGAAATGTAGTTTTCCAATGTTCCTGCTGTTTCGACATGAACTGTTTTATATCCTGAGGCCTTTTGCGCGAACAGAATGCTTTGTGCTACCAATCCACTATCGTCTTTCAGGCTGACGGTCGAATAACGATAGGTCGTGTTCGGATTGGCTTGGGCGGTAAAGGTAAGCGTTTCCGTATGCGTCGCTGCACGTGTCTCGGCAACAGAAAGCCAAACACGATCGGCCTCCGGAATTTCCACCGTATAGGTTACATTGGTTTCCACTTTGACCTGCACGGTTTCACCTTCTGCGGCAATCTCTACGGTATCTGTCGAAACGATAATGACGCTCTCGACAAAATTGATAATGCGCATGATGGTATTCGTTCCTTTGGAGACAAATATCAAGATGCGGCTTGCTTCGAGGTCGGCCGACGGTGTTGTAACGATGATTTTCCCGGATCGGTAATCTGTCGGTGAAACAGACGCTTTATAGAGGTCTTGCGCTACCACCTCGATTCGTGTCGTTTCATCCGCTCCGATAATCGTATATTCGATTTCATAGGTTTTTCCCGGCAGGACATTGATGGATTCCGTATTGCTGAATGTGATATCCAATTTTTCGGATGGCGTTGCTTTCGGAATCGTAATCGTGCTGTCGTCATTCAAGGTGAATATAACGCTGTTATCGGTTTCTTCGACATCCTTGAAGATGCCTCCGGCCTGTCCCGGCTCCCCCTGCTCGCCTTTATCGCCCGTTGCCTTGCCGAGTTGTGTCCACGATGCACTGTCATAGGAGATATACCAGTATCCGTCCTCAATTTTCAATTGAGGCGTTATGCCGTCTTTTCCATCCTCACCGGGCTTGCCATCCTGTCCATCGTTGCCATCCTGTCCCGGTGTGCCATCTTCTCCATTCTGACCGTCGCGGCCTTCTGCTTTTATCTTGTTGCCGGAATCATCCGTCAGCCAGTCGCCGTTAAGCGTCCAGTAATAGATTCCGTCGGCATCCTGCTTTACTCCGATAACCGGGGTAGAGCCGTCTTTCCCGTCTTCGCCGGGTTTGCCGTCCTGACCGTCTTTTCCATCCTGTCCGTTGTAAATCGTAATCGGTGCGCTTTGGGTAAAGGAAATGGTGTAACCAATTGTTTCTCCATCCTTGGTAATGGGAACGACGCTGGTAATGTAGTCTTTGTTTTGAAGGGCATTGACAAGGGTTTGCAGGGATGAAATGTTGGTGTTCATCTGCTTGCATAATTCTTCGAGTTTTGCGACCCTGTTTTCGAGGTCGTCCACGCGTCCGGTCAATGCCGAATCATCGTAGCTTTCCCCGCAACCGAACAGAACGGAGGCGAGTAGTAAGGCAAGTAATCTTTTCATGGAATTGGATTTTATCGTATTAGTGTTCGTGTTTTCCAGAAGGACTGAGCGTACATCCGCCATAAGCTGTTGACCCACAATATACACATCGACCTCGTGTTTATGCTTTTTTGATGGACTGTTTATGCAGCCTCCATAAGCCGTTGACCCGCAATAAACACATCTGTCACCTATCTGCTGGTGTTCGTGTTGCCCATGCGGACTGTTCATACATCCGCCAAAAGCGGTGCTACCACAAAATTTGCATTTACTCATAGCAACAAAGAATTTTGTTGCCATCCAACTCCTATATGGCTGGTCAGTAGAAAAAAAAGAAAGTGTGGAGTTGTTCTCTGTTTATCTGATAAGAGGTTCTGACAAAACCTAAGACGAATAAACATAACACAATACCCCACACCTGTCAGTATGGGGTAGGCAGTCCGTGATGGACTGTAATAATGACACATACTGAAACAGATGATGAGTGTTGTCGTTATCCTCGTCTTGGTTGAAACTGTCAGATTTCTTATCAAGGACAAAAGCGAAACACCTTCATCAATATGTACGCCGCTTGTACGGCATTGCAAATATAGGAAAATGTTTTAACTTTCGACAACACTCGGCAGGGTATTGTTTGGCGAAGGTCGGCAAATTATGTTTTGGGTATAATCTACGCACGTGATAAATATAACAAAAGAAGCCGGAATCTGTGAATAGGATTCCGGCTCCATTGGTCGAATGGTTGGTCTACTTGAATGTTACACCATATTTTTGGCAAATATAAAAAAAGGTTGCTATTTGAATCTTTTTATAATTGTGTTTCAGGCATTGCCGATATTGCTTTGCGCATTTGTCCGGATCGTAGTTCGGATGTAAACTGCTAACGGCTTGGAATAGCGGCAATCCCTTAACTCCATATTCAGAGGCGAGTGCGCATCCGATGTCGAACCATTCGTTAT
>JAJPZH010000242.1 GCA_021204515.1 Alistipes sp.
ATTCTTCGCTTTCGCCCGAGGCTTTCACGCCTATTACGGCTTTGCCTTCCTTTTCTCCGACCTATAAACTTACACGTCCGTCGGCCAGCGTCAGGTTGTCGATCAGGTTGGCCGCATCGGACCAGATAACCTCGACGGCGCCGGGCGAGAGCGTTGACTGGGTTTCGTTGCCGCGACGTGTGGCGTCGAAACTATAAGTGCCGGCCATCGGCACGATATAACAGTTGGCCGATTCCTTGCCGCTGAGGTTGCTGAGCTGCGAACTTTCGCTGAACTCGATTTCGGGCAGTTTGGTGAGTTTGCCCCGTTCGACGGTGATGGCGTCGTTGAAATCGCACTCGAGGGTTTCTCCTTGGGTGTCGGTAAGGGTGACCGTATATTCGTCGTATTGCTGTGGGGGCAGCGAGATTATCAGCGTCTGTGCCGTCGTGCCGAGGCTGAGCCGGCAGCTGGATGTTACCGATGTGTTGGCATTGTCGGCCATGGTCACCGCACCTGTGGCCGCATCGACCTCCGCACTGCCCGATACCTTGGCGCTTTTTGCCGTAAATTCTACCGAAATGACCTCTACGCCGTCATCGCCCTTGATCGGGAGTTCGATACCGCCGAGCAGGTTCTTGAATGCGAGTGCCGTGGTCTGTGAAGCGGCGAACATCGGTTGCTGGCTGTCGGGCGTTTGTGCTAGCGGGAGTGTCAGGGTAAATTTCCCGTCAGCGTATTTCTCTTCGCCGGAAGGATATATGGCTGCATAACCCGCCGGTTCTCCTTTCGTTTCGGCGGTGAATGTCGCCGATGCTTTGCCGGCGCCATCGGACAACATAAAGAGTGTAGGGGCCGTGCTGCCTGCCGTGAATACGTTTAGCTTGTCGCCGGCGGCCCAAAGCAGGTCATTGCCTGAGAGCGTTTTTTCAGCGAAAGAGGCTTGCAGGGTTACCTTCTCGCCTTTCGGGTCGGAGGATTGTGGATCGTCGTCGCTGCAACCCACGGCGACGAATGCCGCTATGCCAGCGGCAACCAGAAGATAGTTTTTCATGGAAAAGTGTTTAGTGGTTAAAAAAGTGAGCGGATAGCGTGTGCACGCATTTTAGAATCGTTGTACGGGGCGATTCAGAACGAGGGGTAAGATCCAAAGGCACCTGACATACGGGCAGGGCCCGATGCAGGTCGTGTAAGATTCTCGGGTTATCGTGCGCCCGTCAGGAGAATTCCCCCCCCCTCGCTGTCCGCTGACCTGTTCGACGGGGCAGTGTAATAATTCATCAGGTATTTGTCGGGGGTAAGGTTCATACTGCGCAATTTCAAAAGCTAAAGATAGCAGAAAAAACCTTGTTTGATGCCTGTTTTGCAGGAAAATGATAAAGTTTTTTGAAATTATAAATTTTGCCGATGATAATTTTGTTTCGGTGTGCGGGAAATATAATACAAGTCGTCGGCTTGGTTGTGTGCGTGTCCGGATACGATAACAGCGGGGAAATGTTCTGCATCTCCCCGCTGTTTTTCCTTGTGCGGCGGTGTTTGCCTGCGGCCCGACTATTCCCGCATCCGGTATAACTGGTCGCGCAGGCGCGGGGTGAAGCCCGCTTCGCGGATGGCGGACTGAATGCCTTCGGCGTCGAAGCTGTTGTGTGCCCCGGCCGACGAAACGACATTTTCTTCGATCATGATCGAACCCATGTCGTTGGCCCCGCTGTGCAGGGCCGCCTGTGCCGTGGCTTTGCCTACGGTGAGCCACGAAGCCTGAATGTTGGGGATATTGTGCAGCATCAGCCGGCTTACGGCGATGATGCGCAGGTATTCGAGCGGCGAAAAGCGGGTCTCGACGCCCTGCCGTTCCAACTCGGTGCCGGTCGAACGGAAAATCCACGGGATGAAGGCGATGAAGCCGTAATGCCCCTCGGGACAGCGGGTCTGCAGGTCGCGGATACGCAGCAGGTGGTCGATGCGCTGGTGCGGCGTTTCGACGTGCCCGTACATCATCGTCGCCGAAGTCGGCGGATTCAGGCAGTGCGCTTCGTGCATCACGTCGAGCCACTTCTCGACCGACGGTTTGGCGGGGGAGATGGCCCGGCGCACGTCTGAATCGAGTATTTCGGCCCCTGCGCCCGGCAGCGAATCCAGCCCTGCGGCCATCAGGCGGCGCAGGGTTTCGAGCGTCGTCAGCCCGCTTATGCGGGCGATATGCGCCACTTCGGGTGCGCCCAGCGCATGCAGCCGCAGCGAAGGGTAGCGCGATTTCAGCCCGCTGAACAGCCGCTCGTAGAAGTCGATCTTCAGGCCGGGGTGCAGGCCGCCCTGCAACAGCAGCTGGTCGCCGCCCAGACGGAGCGTGCTGTCGATTTTCTCGCAGTATTGCTCCAGCGTGGTGATGAACGCCCGGTCGGTCTGGTGGGGCTTGCAGTGGAAGTTGCAGAATTTGCAGCCCGAAATGCAGACGTTGGTGATATTGACGTTGCGGTCGATCTGCCACGTCACGACCTGAGGATCGGGAACCACGGCCCGGCGCACCTCATCGGCCGCCAGCGCCAACTCCTGCAGCGGGGCTTCGTCGTAGAGCCGGTAGGCTTCTTCGCGCGAGAGCGGCTCCCGCCGCCGGCATTTGTCGTAGATGCGCTGCACGGTCTATCGGTTTTTGCGTCGGTTGCTGCGGCGCACCTGCGGTCCCTGCCCTTCGGCGGGCGCAGGGGTGCGGAGTCCGTCGAGCAGCACCTCGAAGTCGAGCTGGCGCTTCTGCAGGTCGGCGCGTTTGACGCGGATGCGCACGGCGTCGCCCAGCGTCATGCGGCGGCCCGTCGAGCGGCCGACGATCTGGTAGTTGGCCTCGTCGAACTGGAAGAAGTCGCCGTCGATGTCGCGCAGGAACGACATGCCCTCGATGTGGGTTTCGTCCAGCTCGACGTAGATTCCCCACTCGGTGAGCCCCGAGATATGCCCTTCGAACTCTTCGCCGATGTGTTCTTTCATGAATTCGACCATCTTGTACTTGATCGACGCGCGTTCGGCTTCGGCGGCGATGACTTCGCGTTCCGAGGCGCGGAAGCACAAGTCTTCGAGCATCGTCTTGTCGGCCGCCTTGCCGTCGGCGAGATAGCGCGCCAGAAGGCGGTGGACCATCATGTCGGGATAGCGGCGGATGGGCGACGTGAAGTGCGTGTAATAGGGGAATGCCAGTCCGTAGTGGCCGATGTTGTCGGTCGTGTAATACGCCTTGGCCATCGACCGCACGGCCATCGTCGATACGGCGTTCTCCTCGGTCGTGCCCTTGATCTGGGCGAAAAGCTTGTTCAGCTCCTTGGCTACGGCGCGGCCCTTGGTGGCCTTGAAGATATGTCCGAAGCGGAGGATGAACTGCCGGAAGCGGTCCAGCTTCTCCTCGCTCGGCGAGTCGTGGACGCGGTAAACCATCGGACGTTCGACGGTGCGGCCCTTGTCGGTCTTGCGCTTGCCGCAGAACTCCGCGACGCGGCGGTTGGCCAGCAGCATGAACTCTTCGATTATCTGGTTCGATTCCTTCTGCTCCTTGAAGTAGACGCCCAGCGGTTTTCCGGTTTCGTCGAGTTTGAATTTCACCTCTTCGCGGTCGAAGCTGATCGCGCCGTTCTTGAACCGCTGCCGGCGCAGCGCCTGCGCCAGCCGGTTGAGCGTCAGGATCTCTTCGGCGTAGTCGCCGCGGCCCGTTTCGATCACCTCCTGCGCCTCGGCATAGGTGAAGCGGCGGTCGGAGTAGATCACCGTGCGGCCGAACCACTCTTCGAGGATGTCGAGATTCTCGTTGAGGGTGAAGACCGCCGAAAAACAGAGACTCGTCTCGTGCGGGCGGAGCGAACAAAGCTCGTTCGAAAGCCGTTCGGGCAGCATCGGCACGGTGCGGTCCACCAAGTAGACCGAGGTGCCGCGTTCGACGGCTTCGTCGTCGATCGTGGACTGGGGGCGCACGTAGTGCGTCACGTCGGCGATATGTACGCCGATCTCCCAGACGCCGTCCCGGACCCTGCGCACCGAAAGCGCGTCGTCGAAGTCCTTGGCGTCGGCCGGGTCCACCGTGAAGGTCGTCACCTGCCTGAAGTCGCGGCGTGCGGCGATCTCCTTGGCGGTGATGCTGCCGTCGATGGCTTCCGCCGCCTGTTCGATCTCGGGATCGAAGCGGTAGGGCAGTTCGTATTCGGCCAGAATGGCGTGCATCTCCGTATCGTTGTTGCCCGCCATGCCGAGCCGTTCGATCAGTTCGCCCACGGGACTTTTGCTGCCTTCGGCCCAGTCGGCGATGCGGACCACGACCTTTTCGCCGTCCTTCACGTCGGGGTATTGTTTTTTCGAGAGGTAGATGTCCATCGGCATACGGCGCGAATCGGCCCGTACGAAAATCTGGTGCGCTCCCACCTCGGCCACGCCGACGTAGGGTTTGCGGCTGCGCTCGACGATGCGTGTGATTTCGCCTTCGAATTTCCCGTCGCGGCCGCGGTGAATGGCCACCACCTCCACGCGGTCGCCGTTCAGGGCGTTGCGCGTGTTGCGCTGATTGACGAAAATATCGTTCTCCTCGCCTTCGACCCGTACGTATATCGAGCCGCCCGCCGTCATGTCGGCGATGCCTTCGAAGTGGGGCAGGTGCTTGTGCGTGAGACGGTATTTCTCGCGGGCGCACTCTTCGACGATGCCTTCGTCGTGCAGGCGTCCCAGTATCTCGAACGTCTCGCGGCGTCCCTCTTTCGTGGCGCCGCCCGAAGCCGACGCGAGATGTTTGAGCGAGAATTTATTATTGGGAAACTCACGGAAAAGGCTCAGGATGACTGCCGCCCGGTCCGTGTTTTTCGCGCCCCTTGCGGGACGGTTCTTTTGTGATTGCTTTTTCATTTTTTCAGAATTTGGAGGGCAAGACGTTTCATATAGTCTATGCCCGTGTCGATGGCCCCTTCGTCGGGGTTGAAGGTCGCCGTGTGGGGCCGTCCGGCCGCGGCGCCCACGCCCAGCCGGTAGAACAGCGACGGATATTTGGTGCAGTAGAAGCCGAAATCCTCCGCCGTGGTGCGCAGTGGCAGCATCTTGACCCGCAGCCCGGCTTCCGCGGCCAGCGCCGCCGCATGCTTGACCAGCGCGGCGTCGTTCACCACGCAGGGGTAGCCCCGGCTGATGTCGGTGTCGGTCCGCACGCCGTGGCGCTTGTCGATGTCCGCGGCGAAGTTGCGGATGCGTTTGTGGATGATTTCGCGCTCGCGCTCGTCGAAGGTGCGGAGCGTGCCTTCGAGATAGACCTGATCGGGCACGATGTTCGTGGCGCCCCCGGCCTCCACGCGGCCGATCGAGAGCACGCACTCTTCGTGGTTGAGCGCTATGAGCCGCGTCACGAACTCCGCGGCGGCCGCCACCGGGTCCTTGAGCTGCGGACGCATGGCCCCGTGACCGCCCGTGCCGTGTACCGTGAAGCGCAGTTCGTCGCTTGCGGCCATGTACTTGCCGGCGCGGAATCCCAGCGTCCCGACTTCGAGCTGCGGTTCGACGTGTTCGCCGACCACGGCCCGTACGTCGTAGCCCTCGAACGGATTTTCGGCCAGCACCAGCGACGCTCCTCCCGGGTTGCACTCCTCGCCCGGCTGGAACAGTCCGAAGACCGTGCCGCGGAAATCGGGCGCGGCGGCCAGTTGCTGCAACACGCCGAACAGCACCGCGGCGTGCATGTCGTGGCCGCAGGCGTGCATGACCCCTCGGTTGCAGGATTTCCAGTCGATGTCGTTCCGCTCGTCGATCGGAAGGGCGTCGATGTCGGCGCGCAGCACTACGGCCCGGTGTTTGGGATCGGCCTTGCCGCGGCCTTCGATCTTCGCCAGCACGCCCGTTCCGGCTATGGGACGGTGCCCGATGCCCAGCTCCGAGAGCCGGGCGGAGATAAAGGCCGCCGTGTCGTGCTCCCTGAACGACAGTTCGGGATACATATGCAGGTGACGGCGGAATTGGATGGGATTCATTTTAAAATATCGCTTTTGCTATCTTTATGATGTTGTCGGCCTTGCCCATCGGGTAGTAGTGCAGCACGGGGACTCCGGCCTGCTTCAATTCGCGGCTCTGGGCGACGGCCCATTCGGTGCCGATTTCGCGGATCGCCTTCGGGTCCTCCCTGTGGCGCAGGACTTCGCGTTCCAGCTCTTCGGGGATGCGGCAGCCGAAGGTCTGCGGCAGCAGCGTCAGGTGGCGCAGCGTCGAGAGGGGTTTGATGCCGGGGATGATCGGGGCCGTGATGCCCGCTTCGCGGCAGCGGCGCACGAAGTCGAAGAAACGGGCGTTGTCGTAGAAGAGCTGCGTGACGACGTACCCGGCTCCGGCGTCGATCTTCGCCTTGAGGGCGGCGATGTCGGCTTCGGGCGAGGGGGACTCTTCGTGCCCTTCGGGGTAACCGGCCACGCCGATCGAGAATTTCGAATGGTGGCACTCCTCGACCTCGCCGTCCACGAATTCGCCGCGGTTCATGGCCGCGATCTGCCGCACGAGGTCCACGGCGTGCGAGTGGCCCTGCGGGTGGGGCATGAAGAACTTTTCGTTCTGCGACTTGTCGCCCCTCAGCGCCAGCACGTTGTGCAGGCCGAGGAAGTCGAGGTCGATCAGCGCGTCTTCGATGTCGTATTTCGACTGGCCGCCGCAGATCAGGTGCGGCACGACCTCGACGCCGTATTTCTTCTGGATGGCGGCCGAAATGCCCACCGTGCCGGGACGGCGGCGCACCACGTGCCAGTCGATGCCTCCGTCCGTCCGGACGGACTGCTTGATTCCCTCGCGGTGGAAGGTGACGTTGATGTAGGCCGGGTCGAATCCGATGAGCCGGTCGATGGCCGCGAATACGCCGCCCATGCCGTCGCCCTTGAGGGGCGGCAGCAGTTCGAACGCGAAGCGCGTGCGTTGTTCGGCGATGGCCGTATTGATTATGTCCAGAACATTCATGGTTCGGTCTGTTGTTGCTTTCGTTTTGCGGGGCGGGTGTCGCCGGGACGTTCCCGCACGCTAAATATTGTTCGGTATCAGTTTCTTGATCTCTTCGACCTCCATGCCGCGCCGCCGGGCGTAGTCGAGCAGCTGCTTGGTGTCGATCGTGCCCACGGAGAAGTAGTCGGCGTCGGCGAAGAACAAGCCGCAGAGCGCTTCGCCGGGGTCGATCATGTAATTCTCGGTGAGCTTCATGCCCGTCGTCATCTCGGCCGACAGCAGGTCGAAGACCTCGCGCTTGAGCGAATGGTCGGGCGACGCGGGGTAGCCGAAGGCCATGCGGCGGCCGCGGTACCGGCCGCGGATCGTCTGCTGGGGGGTGAGCGGCTCGCCCGTTTCGTAGCCCCACATCTGCCGGCGCACGAACGTATGTACGGCTTCGGCGAAGGCTTCGGTGAGCCGGTCGGCCAGCAGTTTGGCCATGATGGCGCTGTAATCGTCGCCCTCGGCGCGGAATTTTTCGCACAGCTCCTTGAGTCCGATGCCGGCAGTGACGGCGAAACAGCCTATCCAGTCGCCGTGCGGTGCGATGCAGTCCGCCAGCGAACGGTTGTCCTCGCCGCGTGTCTGGTTGCGGAGCATCGCCAGACGCCGTTCGCGGCCTTTCTGGTCCGTGATCCAGATGTCGTCGCCCTCCGAGCGTGCCGGGAAAATACCCACGGCGGCCTGCAGCGTGAGCAGCCGCTCGTCGCGGATACGGGCCAGCAGCGCCCAGTCTCTAATACACATCA
>JAJPZH010000093.1 GCA_021204515.1 Alistipes sp.
TGGGAAGAAGGCAATACCGGCAGTGGCACCGTGGAGATAGATTAAAAGGAGAGGAAGAGATACAAAAGAACGACGATATGAACAAGAATACTTTAACGAAGATGATTTTCGGGGCAGCGCTCCTACTTGCGGCAGGTAGTTGCACGCAAGACAATGAACTGGGGAGTAACACCCTGCCCGAAGGCGAATACCCCTTGCAGATAGGAAGCGTCACCCTGAGTGCGGAAGTCGCCGACGAGCCGTGGGGCGCAAGCCATGCGCCGCAGACCCGTGTGGCGGAGAATCCCGATGGCAACAGTAGCCATTGGGAGGGTGGAGAGGAGATCACTGTGCAGTTGGGCGATAAGCAAACCACGACCTACGAGGTAAACAGTGATGGCTCGCTGACTCTCACGGGCGAACAGCTCTATTGGACGAAACGCACCGACAATGTGACGGCGTGGTTTCCCGGCAACAGCACTATCGACCTTTCCCAACAAACAGAAAAGCTGGCTTACGTACTGAAAGCTGTTGCCGAGAATGCGCCATACGACCAAACGATAAATTTAGACTTCAAACACCAGTTGTCCAAAATCCGCGTGGAGCTTACTGGCGAAAAGGCAGAAAATGTGAAGGGTGTCAGCATAAACAGCTACACGTCTTGCACGAACACGAATGGAACTGTGAGTACCGACAAGGCATCTACCGGCGAAATCGCCATGTACCGAGTGGACGACAATACCTACGAAGCCAATGTAGTGCCGGGATATAAGATAGAGAAATTCAAGATAAACGGTGGCGAATGGCAAACCCTTACGACAGGTGTCACACCTGAAAAAGGGAAATGGCACAAGGTGACGATTGACGTGCAGAAGAAACCAAGCACCCCTGATGAAGTAGAGACCATATCGGATGATGGAGAATACCTCATTTCCGGCACCGGCACGAAGACGCTGACCATATCCGGCGGCAGCCCTACCGTGATTCTGCAAGGGGTGAATATCAACGTGACGGAAAATTCAAGAGGTAAACCGGCGATAGCCATCACCGGCGGCAGCCCCACTATCAAGATAGTAGCGGACAACAAGCTGGAGTCTGCCGGAAGCGGAGGCATCATGTTGAGCAACAATGCGAGCGTCACCATTACTGGAGAGGGAAAAGAAAAGAGCAGATTGACCGTGAAAGCCGGTGGCAAGGGAGATGGGTATGGAAATACCCCGTCAGTAGGAATTGGTGCCGCAAGCAACGGTGCCGCCTGTGGCGATATATTCATTTCCGGCGTAACATTAGACGTAACAGCCGGAGACTGTGGGGCCGCTATCGGTACCAGCGGACACACTTCCTCCTGCGGAAATATCACCATCAGCAATTCCGTTATCAAGGCAACAGGAGGCAGCGGTGCCGCCGCCATAGGCATGGGATATATTCCTAGCGCGGGTGGACCCAACACCGTCAAAGACATCCGCATCACCTCTTCGCAAGTGATAGCCATTGTCACTGATGATGGTTGGAGTGCTATAGGCGCAGGTATCGGCATGTGTGAACTTATCGCTGCTTATACTTATACGTGTGGAAAAATCATCCTTGATGCCAAAAGCGTAGAAGAATTGACTACATTTACTACTGATTGGAAGGTGTCAGGAACCGCTACTGACAAAGGATACAAGATTGGCAAAGGTTATTATTCTACCCAATGGGGTACACCTACCGTCAACTTCGGCGGCGTGTGTCTGAACGGAAGCGAGACAGTGACATACTCCGAAGGTTGGGGGACGTGGTAATTCCCCGTCCCGGCGGCTTTGCAATCCGTCGGGAATGAGTATCAGGATTCTCAATCCTATCAAAAAAGATAAAAAGCCCCCCCCTTCCCGAGTCGGTGACAAGAGGTGCACAAGTCGCTGATTCGACCTCCTCAAGTCGGCGACTCGGGAAAGTGAGTAAACAGCGATAAACGAACATAGTATCAACGCTACAACCAAGCAGCCGTGTACGAAGCAAGACAACATCATGTCCCCGTACTTCTATCCGTCCGTACTCGGAACGGGAGAAGAGTACGTTTCCATGGTCTGCCACTCCCAAACCTACGACCGTCATGAACAAAGAAACCTTGATCCGTCGTGTAGCCGCAGAGCCAGGCCTTACGATACGCGCGGTGCAGCCCGTCGTGAACGCTCTTTTCGAGCAGATGGCCGCGTCGCTGCCCGACGGGGATAAGATCGCCGTTTCGTCGCTGGGCACCTTCTTCCTGAAGGAGCGCCCGGCGCATACCGGCTACGACCCGCACCGCAGGATGCGGATCACGATCCCCGCCTGTAAGTCGGTGCGCTATGCGGTCTCCCCGTCACTGCTGCGACGGCTGCGCGAACGCTACGGGACGACGGACGAGTAGCCTGCGGAGCAGCTCCGGCGCCCTCGCGCAGCATCCTGAAACAGGAAACGGGAACCCGACATGCAGGTTCCCGTTTCCCATTTTCGTAGCGGAGTCCGCTACCTGCGTTTTCCGACCTCGATGTACTCCGAATACGTCACCTCGGCATAGAGGTTGTCGCTTGCGATAATATGGGTGTTTTGGTCGTATGCAGGGTATTAGCGCCCGAGAAGTCGCTGTAACGAATGATGGCCGTAAGGATCACGATACGGTCTTTGAGGCCCATGATCTCGGTACGGCGGGTGCTGAAAAAGTCGTTCCAGCAGACCGCCTCGATCGTGTCGGTGTTCTGTTGCAATATAATCTTGCAAAACGCTACCCGGTCGCCCGTCGTCCTGTCCTTATAGGATAGCTCCTCCACATCGGTTACGGTTGCGCAGACGGCGACTTTTTTCCCTTCGTTCTCCATCACGAGCGCATCGCGCAAGCTCATGTATGACGCGCGGCCCTTGATCTTGGGCCGCACCTGCGACTCGTCGAAGATGCGGCGATAGTCCACGGAGCCGATACCTGCGACGGCGATCTGCTGGCGTGCCCAGAAATGGTGCTTGGCGATCTCACCGTCCGGATACTCCCACCCGTCGAGAGTGAAGCTCAGCTCCGCGGTAGCGCGTTGCAGGATGCCGTAACGGTGTGACGGACTCGGCACACTCCACGGCGTCGAAACATCCGGCCAGAATCAGGTGCCTTACATGGCGGGCATTTACGGGAACACGCTCCGCCTCGGCGGGCGACGGATCGTCTTCCCATGTGCGGTATTTCTTGAGCCGGTGGCGGAAGATGCGGCGCACGAAATCCCCGATACCCGTAAACTCTCCGCCGCGCTCCCGCTCGCGGACGATATGCTCGGCAGTCCGGATGCCGACCATTTTGATACGGCCGAGCGACCAGTAGATGCTGTCCGTGCCGTAGTTGGTATAAGCCTAATGTATACGTGAAAATCTCAAATTCTCGTTTCGGCCTACCTTTGTACTATCATGGCATCCTCCAAAATAATACTTTTATACTATATACATCTAAATAGCTTATTTTTTATCTCAAAAAGTCAAAATTAAATTATAAATTTATCGTTATAAATCCCAAAATCATTAGATGATAAATAACTGTCATGAATATAAACCCAACTTAAAACACAAGACCCGCATTTGGACTAAATTACCGAGCTGTAAATTACAAGCCAGACACATATTTTCAAAAGACCGATGTCAAGTTAAAATTCGCACCCGCAATCTCTATTGAAGCTATTGAAATAGAGATTCGTATTTCATCGACTTACTTAATTCAAGTTGTATTCGGAAGACAATTCTGCTCCGGGGATTCCATGTCCTCGGAGTTTTTGTTTAACCCTAACATCTTTAATTATGTACACCGTTCTAAATCAGGAAAGGTTGCTTTCATTGTTAATGGAAGCAGCTCGGAATCGAAATGGCCAAATTCCGGCGTCCACATGGCAAAATGCCTATGATGAGTTTTGCAGCCATACCGCTCGACTCGTTGACACAGAATGCTCTCCCAATGTGATACGCACAATCAATCACGCACGTATCGAAATCGACATGTTACACAATCATGTATTCGCCCATGATCCTCAATGCGAAATAGCCAACATCTATTGTCTCAAAACATTAGAGGTGCTGAATAAAGAGATGGAGATTATCATGCTTAAAATCGAGCACCCGAAATTCGCAGCAGCTTCCAAAATGTCACCGCCATCTCCGTTATACCTGAATGACGGCTACCATCTAACCGACCTCGTCGAAATCATCACACCACTCTACGAACACTGAACTTCTGCAAAACCGCGGACAACAAGCCGGCGAAGCTCAATATGCTTACCAGCGTTTTCGAATGGGCGTTCAACGTCAATTTGGTAAATTACGACAGTCTTCGACATAGCGCAATCAACCGCAAGCTCCGTCTGGCATGTTTTCTCGATAAAATGCGGGAGGTCTTGATTCGGTTAAACGACCAATGAAAACACAACAAAAAACTCCATGAATGAATCTGTCCCCGTCAGACACTCTCTGGCGGGGCAGGCTGTAAGAATAGCGCGGTTTCTCGATCGTTCGCAACAAATTCTTTATATTCCCGCCAGTCCTCAGAAGACAACCAGAGCCAAATCGATAAACGACCATTGAACGTACAATCCCTCCCCTTAGAGCAAGATCGATCTTGCCGGGTCGAAATCATGATGTTCGCCCTTTCGAACATATCCCAACTGATTTGAAAGGCATCGGGTACGCCCGATACGACAATCGATATTCCGATGAGAATGCCCGTACAACCAATATTCGACCGGACAAGATGCGATGAATCCATCCAAGTCCGTGACAAAAGCCCCATTAAGCGGATTTCCGCTGAATTCAGGAGACAAAAGCCGGAAACTGGGCAGATAGTGCGTGACAACGACGATATGTGTCGCCGTACTTCTCCGGATGCTGTCATTCAAAAAATGGAAACAGCGGTAGTGCATCTCATTGAAATCCATCCATGTCATCAATCTGTCGCTGTAACGGATGCAACGAAAATCACTTACACCGGACTGTGACGGAAGAACATTTTCAATTCTAATATGCGCCCACATGGGCGTAAGAATTAATTCCGTATCATCGATTGTCAAAATGTCGTTGTAATGGCATGTTACATTAGACCGGATTTTCAAAGTCCAGCCTTCGTGCATCTTGGCCAGATCAAAACCACCGTGAAATTCGCAATTCCCTGGAATAACTATCACTCGCCGATAATTATCCGACGCCCAGTCCCAGAATGGATGACGGGAATATTCCGGGCCCAGAACCGCGATATCTCCGGCCAAAACAAGCACGTCGCCCGTAACCACCATCGGATGCTCTTCCAAATAACGAGTGTTGTCTGCAGATTCCAAATGCAGATCGGAAGCATACTGAATACGGAGCATAGGTCAAACTTTATCGCAGAATACTATGATTTTGCAGACTTCAGGTTGCTGCGAACCATTTCGATAACATCCTCCGAAACCCCGGCATACCGCGCTTCGGCAGGAAATGCGTCAAATGCCTCCCGGACCCGTTCGATCAGTTCTCGCGGATGAGCAATGTCATTACGACGGGCAACTTCCACCATATCCGTTTCCGTAACGTCGCAATCCTTTCCATTGATCAGCAACGAATGCCGATTGACATAGACTGGAGCCGAAGGATCGACGGCAAAGGTTATGTCATAAGCCGGAGAGAGCATCCACTCTCCCCTGTCGTTCATGCAGAACGAAAAATTCTTGGCATGGTCATCGACATTGCAACCGAGAACATTGAACACCATGCGTAAAAACTGCTGCTCACTGGCTTTGTACGGCAGCCGCAAACGACGGATCACCTCGAACAGATCGTCATAACTCCCGGCATCGGGTGACATGGCCGCCAGCGTTTGCGTATGAACCTTCCGGTTTCCGACACGATCGAACCTCCGGGTAAGAAAATGGGATACGCCTCCGAACTCCCGCAGTTCGGAAGGCATCATCTCGATTCCGACTGCCGTGGCCAACCTATAATAGACGTATTCCATCCGTGCAAAAGGAAACGCACTCCCATCATCGTATTTGAGAATATAATGGATGAACCCGTCCGGTACGTCGCTTTGCCCGGATCGGGTCTCTCCGGTTTCAGGATTGAAGGCGATAACCGCCTTGGGACGGCGTCCCCCCGGGGAGGTTCCGAGTTTGATCAGATCCTGCCACAGCACGGAACGCTCCGGAGTCAACGTAACGGCTTCCCGAGCCGAAAGAACCTCCCGCGCAAAAGCATAGAGTTTTTGGACATCCACGTCGAAAATCTCCCCGCCGCCCAGCTGCTGCGCCGGCTCGAACTCCAGGGCTCCCATAGCCCGCCTGCCGATAAACGAAAGCTGATCGATGGGCGTGATATCCGAACTCCGAATCCGGTTATCCCGCAACCATGCATTGAAGATCGAATTGCCCCAACGATCCGGCAGCGAATCGGCCAGCATCGGAGGCAAGCCCTGATAAAGTTTATCCGTATTTCCGGACCAAACCATCCCCCGACGGCTGCGCTCACTCCAAAGCGGCATCTGCAACGGGGAGAGATCCCACCCGTTTTCGATATACGCCTCGTCATACTGAAACATCGCACGACGGCTCATACGATCCCACGAGGCATATCCTACGGTAACGCCCCAAAGAGTGACTTTTACTGCATTCGTCTTCATCTTTTCAACTTACGTCGCTCCTGTTCAAAAACCTCTTTCGGACTCTCGGAAATCTCCGGAAACAATGCTTCGATCCGCTCCAACTGTCCGAGCGCACGCATCAGAGCCAACAAACTCTGAAGAGCCAACCCCGGATTCTCGCCCCGTTCGAATCCCCCGATCGTAAACTCGCTGACTCCGGAACGCTCCGCCAAAACCTTCCGGGTAAACCTCATCCGTTTACGATAGTCCCGCAATCGCTTTCCGAGCATAAGGGCGATTTCGATATTACTTAATGCATAGATATCTTCTTTCATATGGCACGCATTTCCACAAATATATAAAATATCTATTATTTTAAGCAAAAAGAGCACAAAATAACTGTTATTTTAAATTTTTTCCATTTGACGTGATGCCTTATTCTTTTCCGTATGGCATTCTCAATGCCGCATCGCGCCCTCGAATGCCAGCCGATGACATTCCTCCTCCAAAAGCTCCGCATAACAATCTTACCTATCATCTTTGTAGCCTCAAACCCGACAACCATGCAACACGAAGACGACCTGCGCGGATTGGCCAAAGTCATGCAATTCATGCGCGCACTCAGTATCCTGATACTCATCATGCATATCTATTGGTACTGCTACGACTGGACGCAACATCTGGGATGAACACATCCGATCATCGACCGAATACTGACAGGAATACAACGTTCCTGCGGTTTCTTCTCTTCTCCTTACTACTCGAAACTTCTATGCCTCGCGTTCCTGGCACTTTCCTGCCTCGGAACCCGCAGTGTATATAACGAGCAAATCACCCGAAAGAAAATCTACACCTCTCTGGGAATCGGAGCTATACTCTTCGGAGCCAACGGAATCATCTTATATTTTTCCGAACCTATTCCTCTGATCGGTTCTCTGTATACCCTGACCGCTGTCGCCGGATATATCTTCCTGCTCACAGCAGGAGTCTGGATCGGCCGCCTCATGTCGAACCATACCATGGACGATCACTTCAACAACGAAACCGAAAGT
>JAJPZH010000086.1 GCA_021204515.1 Alistipes sp.
CATCTTTGCTTCATAAGCAGCACATTCGGCTTCCAGGTCGGGAGCGTTGCCGTTGAGGATATTGACGTTGGCCGGATTGATGTCCACGTGGTTGAAGAAGGTGTTCCACATGAACGAGTGGTAGCTTTCGGGATGCTCTTCGGGAAGCCCGACGTACTCGTCCATGTTGAACGTAACGACATCCTTGAAGGAGACTTTTCCGGCCTTGTTCAGCGCGATCAGCTCCTTGTATGTCGTCAGCGGGGTCGAACCCGTAGGCAGTCCCAGTACGAACGTACCGCCGGCAGCCTGTTTTTTGTTGATTTGCTCTACGATGTAGCGTGCCGCCCAGCGGCCTGCGTTTTCCTGCGTGTCTTCGATAATCAGTCGCATAGATTGAATGGTTGAATTATTGGGTTATTGATTGTCTTTCATTTGCGGGGTCTCGTCAGAACATTTTCACGAATACCTCGATCGCCTGATACTCCGCCATGCCGAGCTTGTCATACAGTTTGGCGGTGTTCTGCGTGCGCTCTTCGGCGCGCTGCCAAAACTCGCGCGGATCGCTGCCCGGGAAAGGCATGATGTCCTTCTGCGAGAGGTGGCGGTAGATGGCGTGACGCTTCATAATCAGCTCGTCGGGCGACAGGGGCACCGCCATATCGACCATGCCGAGGTCCCACTCCATCCATGCGCCGCGGTAGAGCCAGAGGTGGCACTCCTTGAGCCATTCGTCGTCCTTCACCACGTCGAGTGCGCCGAGTACGGCCTCCATGGCCGTACGGTGCGTGCCGTGGGGATCTGCGAGGTCGCCGGCTGCGTAAATCTGATGGGGCTTCACTTCGCGGAGCAGTTTGACGATGATCTCGATGTCCTTCTCCGTGAGCTGCCCCTTCTTGATACCGCCCGTTTCGTAGAACGGCAGGTTGAGGAAGTGGGCGTTGGTGTCGGGATTCAGACCGAACGAGCGCACGGCCGCACGGGCCTCCGCACGACGGATGGCACCCTTCAGATCAAGCAGCGGGCGGGGTTCGGGTTCGCCCTTTTTCTTGCCGGCGATGATCTTCTCGACTTCGGCGTAGTGGTTGCCGTAGCCCAGTTCGCGGGCCGTGTCGATGTTCTGGAGCACCACGTCGTCGTGTACGGCGACGTTGCCCGAAGTTTCATACGCCACGTGCACGTCGTGCCCCTGCTGTACCAGACGGATAAACGTGCCGCCCATCGAAATCACGTCGTCGTCGGGGTGGGGCGAGAAAATCACGATGCGCTTGGGATACGGACTCGACGGCACGGGGCGCGTCGAATCGTCGGCATTGGGTTTGCCGCCCGGCCAGCCGGTGATGGTGTGCTGGAGGTCGTTGAATACGTCGATATTGATCTGGTCGTAGGCGCGGCCCTGTTCGAGCAGTTCGCCCAGCGAATTTTCGATGTAATCCTTGTAGGTGAGTTTCAGGATCGGCTTCTGCACCACGCCGCAGAGCCATACCACGGCCTTGCGGGTGAATTTGGGCGTCCATTTGCAGGGACCTACCAGCCACGGCGTCTGCTCGCGGGTGAGCAGCTGGGCGGAGTTTTCGTCGATTACGACTTCGATGTTGGGATGCGCCTGCAGGTTCGATGCCGGCACTTGGGTCGTGATCTCGCCTTCGACTACTTTCTGGATGATCTGGGCCTTCTCTTCGCCCCAAGCCATCAGGATAATCTTGTCTGCCCGCATGATCGTATCGATACCCATCGTGATCGCCATTTTCGGGGTGTAGTCCAGCCCGAAGAATGCGCCCGACTGGATCTTGCGGGTGTTGTGGGTCAGCTGTACCAGCCGGGTGCGCGACTTGGCGTAGGAACCCGGTTCGTTGAAGCCGATCTGGCCGTCTTCGCCCACGCCGATAATCATCAGGTCGATCTTGCGCACCGAATGGTCGTACGACGCGCAGTACTCCGAAACCTTGTCCTCGGAGATGGTTCCGTCGGGGATATGGATGTTTTCGGGCAGGATGTCGATGTGGTTGAGGAAATCCTCGTGGATGCGGAAGTTGCGGCTCTGCTGCTCGGTCGAGCGGATGGGGTAGAACTCGTCGAGACTGAATACGGCCACGTTGCGGAAGCTGACGAGTCCCTCCTTGTGACGCTTTACCAGTTCGCGGTAGAGTCCCAGCGACGTGCGGCCCGTGGTGAGACCCAGCACGAACGGCTGCTGTTCTTCGTAGACTTCGTTCGAACAGTGGAGCTCGTTGTAGGTGCGGATCGCCTTGACGATGGTGTCTGCAACGTACTGAACGCCCAGATATTCGTTTTCATAGACCGTCGTATGGATTTTCTCGTAACGATGGATGATGTCGCGCGGGGTCGATTCTTCGATCAGGCCGCCGTCTTTCGGAAGTGAATATTTGTTGTTCATATCTCTGAAAATTTAATTTGGTCGAAAAAATCGGGCCGGTGGAAGTCGGGTTTCGGCGCCTCGATCGGCTTCCACGAAAGAAAATGGGGCTGCGAAAGTTTATCGCCGCATTTGTAGAGGTTCACCGATGCCTTCAGGCCGCTCCAGTCGGTTACCTCGTGCATGAACAGTGCCTGCGGAGGAATGGCCAGCACGACCGACCAACGGTTGTCGCCTTCGTGTTCGGGGAAGGGTCTCAGACCGAGGCTCGGAATCCGCAGGATGCCTGCCATCACTTTGGGCGCGGCGTGCGCCGGGTGCTCGCGCTCCTTGCGGAAGCCCAGCAACAGGCGTCCGATGCAGGTGCATTCGAAGTTATAATAGTAGCCGCTGTCATCGGGCGCGATGAAGAACTCCACGCACGAATCGGTCCAAACCTCGCCGTTGTCCTCCGTAACGCGGGCCATCGTGTAGCGTTCCGCAACGTCGAAGCGCAGCATCAGGTAATCGCCCGTGTGGAACATGCGGAACGAGACCTCCGGCGTATAAGGAAATTGTTCCGGCCAGTTGCAGCAGGCTATGGCCTGCGGTTCGATGCCGGCGAAAGCCGCTTCGACGGCGGCCTTGTTCGTGGGGACGATGCCCGTGATTTTGCGTATCTCCGTCATGCTTTGCGGTATTTGTCCACGGTTTCCCGTACGATGCGGCACATTTCGCCGTAATGCTCCTCCATGCTTTGCAGCAGGCGGTACTGGGCGTGGGTGCGCACGAGATTGTGACCGGGGTATTTGATTTTATAATAGGTGTCGCCGTCGATGTAGTCCATCAGGAAGCGCAGTACCTGTTCGAAGGTGATGTAACGGGCTGAGAAGGCCAGATGGTCGATTTCGGAGTCGGTGAGCTGCTTGGCCCGCTGCGAGAGGTAGCCCTCGGTGTAGGCCCGGAACATTTCGAGCGACAGCCCGACGCGCGAAAGATCGCGGTCGTCCTCGTCGCCCGTGTTGGCGTAGGAGCGGATGGCGTCGCCGAAGTCGTTGAGCGACGTGGAGGCCATCACCGTATCGAGATCGATGGCGCAGAGCACCTCGCCCTGCTTGTCGAACAGGATATTGTTTATCTTGGTGTCGTTGTGCGTCACGCGCGTCGGAATCGTGCCGTCCTCGACCTTAGACCAGAAGCCGAGCATCTCCCCGCGCCGCGACTCGATCCAGCCGATCTCCTCCGCAAGCTCCTTTTTGCGGCCCGCGGCGTCGCGCGCAAGCGCCTCGTCCCACTGCACGAAGCGGTGGCGGATGTTGTGAAATCCTTTGATCGTCTCGGCCAGCGGTTCGGTGAAGTCGGCCAGTTGGGCTTGGAATTTGCCGATTCCCTCGCCGCCCTTACGGGCCAGTTCGGGCGAGTCGGCCTTGTTGTAGGCGATGGTGTCGCCGATGAAAACCGAAACGGCCCAGTATTCGCCGTCGCCGTCGATGTAATACAGTACGCCGTCTTTGGTCGGGACTACGGTCATCGCTTCGCGCCGGGGATCGCCGCCTGCTGCGACGACTCTGCGGCGGATGTGGTCGGTGACCCGGCGGATGTTGTCCATCATGGCCGGAATGTCGGGAAAAATGTTTTTGTTCTTGCGCTGGAGAATGTAATCGGGAGCTTCCCCTTCGGTGCGGATGATGAACGTATCGTTGATAAAACCCTCGCCCAGCGAGTCTATGGCCGCAATGCGTCCCTCCAAAGCGAAGTGCGATGCGATCTCTTGCAGTTTCTGCTCCATGTCGTAAGATTCTCTGTTTTTTACTGTTCCGGTTGCATCCCCAAAGATACTAAAAAGAACGGAGTCCTGCAACGGAATTTTGTTAAAAGAAAATTTTTTCCTCGATTTGGTTGGGCGACTGATTATTTTTATGATTCCGGAGGTTGATGAAGATAAAATTTACTATCCGGCCTGCCGTGGTAAATAAAAAATCCGGCAGTCGGAACCGCCGGATTTTGTCTGTCGATGTGCATTGCATCTATTTGATGCAGCTGGTCAGTATTTTCAGTTTCCCTTCGGGTACGACGCGGAGCGATTTTACGGTAGCCGGAAGCAGTACGGTCTCGCCCTGATGGATCGGCATTTCGTTGCCGCTGTCATCGGCGATCATGCCCTTGCCTTCGACGCAGATCACCACGACGAACGAGTCGAGCGCCGCGTAGTCGAGCGTCAGCGGAGCGGTCAGATCGCAGAGCGACGTGGTGAAGTAGGGGCACGACACCAGTTCCGTTTCGCGGTCCTGCACATGCTCGTACTTGGTGCGGTAGTCGGGCAGCACGGTGTAGTCGATGGCGCCCTTCGCCAGCTCGGTATGCAGTTCGCGGGTGTTGCCGTCGGCGTCCTTGCGGTTGAAATCGTAAATGCGGTAGGTGATGTCCGAAGTCTGCTGAATCTCGGCGATAAAGGCGCCTGCGCCGATGCTGTGGACGCGGCCTGCGGGCAGGAAAAAGAGGTCGCCCGGATGTATCTCGTATTCGGCGAGAATGTCGGTGATGGTGTTGTCCTCGACGCTGGCTTCGTACTGGGCGGGCGTCACCTGCTTGGCGAATCCCGAGCGGAGCCGTGCGCCCTTGTCTGCGTCCACGACGTACCACATTTCGGTCTTGCCTTTCGACTTGTGGCGTTCCCACGCCAACTGGTCGTTGGGGTGTACCTGAATCGAGAGGTCCTGCCGCGCGTCGATGAACTTGATCAGCAGCGGGAACTCCTGCCCGAAACGTTCGAAATTGGCTTTGCCGAGCAGCGCGGCGCCGTGACGGGCGATCAGACCCGGCAGGGTGGTGCCGGCTTCGGGACCTCCGGCTACGACCGATTCGTTGCCTTTGACGCCCGAAAGCTCCCAGCTTTCGCCGACCTGCGTCTGGCCGGATGCGATTTGTTTGTAAGGGACGATCTTTTCGCCGCCCCAGATCGTCGATTTGAGAATGGGTTGGAACTTATACATATATGTTTTATTGTGCTTTTTGCGCGTCGAGCTGGCTCAGGGCGAACGCATATGCGCCCACCGAAATAGCGTTGCTCGCGCCGAGTTTCGAAATCGCGACGCCGATGCGTTTCTGGGGGTCGTAAGCCACGTAACGGTCGGTGCCGTAGACTTTCAGCGTACGCTGGTCGCCTTTGGCGAACTCCTTGAACTCCTCGTCGCTGTCCAGATCGTAAACCTTCATCTGCACGCGGTTCAGTTCGTCGCCCGCGATGGTGTGCATCTTGCTGCGCAGCTCTTTCAGCAGGCTGGGCATGATCCATTTGCGGGCGCCCGTGATGCCGCCGCCGATGACGATCAGGCCGTCGATCAGCGTCACGGTCGTCGCCATGGCGTCGCCGGCGATCTCGCCCATTTCGGCGAAAGCCTTGCGGGCGGCTTCCGTGTCGCCTTCGCGTTTGCCGTCGGCGATATCGCAGAGGTCCTTCGGTTCCAGCCCGTGGTTCGGGTTGCCCGTCAGTTCTCCGTAGACACGCTTCACGGCGCGTATGGCGGCGCCGTCTTCGACGATAATGTCGGGCATCTTCTTGTGTTTGAGACAAAAAGTCTCGACGCACGAGTTGTCGCCCCGGTTGAGTTCGTTGTTCACGACGATACCGATACCCAGACCCGTGCCGAACGTGTAGCCCACCAGATTCTTGTAGCGTTTGGGGCTGCCCAGCGCTTCGAGCCGGGCGTTCATTTCGGGCAGTGCTCCGCCCAGCGCTTCGCCGTAGGCAAAGAGGTCGCCGTCGTTGTTGATGAAGACCGGAATGCCGAATTTGTATTCGAGGAACGGACCCAGCGCCACGCCTTCGCGGAACGAGGGGAAGTTGGGCAGGTAGCCGCCGATGATTCCGTTCGGGTAGTCGGCCGGACCGGGGAATGCGAAGCTGATGGCGACGGGTTTTTCCTCCAGTTTGTCGATGACGGCCTGAAAACCTTCGACCATCGTCGCCAGACATTTGTCCAAGTTTTCGGCGTTCGACGGCAGCGTGATGGGATCGACGATGAATTTGTTGGCCTGCATGGCGCCGAACACCAAGTTCGTGCCGCCGGCGTCGAGTGTGATGACCACACGGTTGTCGTATCTGTACATGGTATTTTGGTTATTTGTTGGCTTTGGTTTTGATGCTGTATGCGCAGAAGATCAGGTATGCGGCGCATACGGTCAGGACGATGAGCGATCCGACCTGCGATCCGACGGTTTCGGTCAGCAGACCCATCAGCGGGGGAATGATCGCACCTCCGCAGACGCCCGTAATCATCAGGCCGGAGATTTCATTGGCCTTATCCGGACGGCGGCGCAGCGCCAGCGAATAGACGATCGAAAAGACACACGAGAGGGTGAAGGCGAAGACGCCCACGCAAACCAGTATCTCGATGTAGCTGTTGGCGAAATAGAGCACGCCCAGCGCCGCGAGCATCACGACGAGGTTTACGCGCAGATAGCGGATGTCCGAAAGGCGCGCCAGCAGGAATGCGCCGATGAAGGCGCCCGCCGTACGGCAGAAGAAGTAGACGCTCGATCCGAGTCCTGCGTCGGTGATTTCCAGTCCGCAGCGTTCGATCAGCAGCTTGGGTGTCAGCGTATTCATGCCCACGTCGAGACCTACGGTGCAGAGGATGCCGACGAAGAAGAGCAGGATGTGGCTGTCCTTCAGCAGCGAGAACGTTTCCCCGACCGAACTGCCTGACTGCACGGAAACCTCCTCCTTGGGAATCGAGGTCATCATCAGCCAGAGCGACGAGAGAAGCGTGATCGCGGCGAAGATCGGGAACAGATACTGCCAGTTGCCGAAGACGTTCACCGCGAAGACGGCGATGATCGGCCCCATGAACGACGAGACGGCCTTCACGACCTGTCCTGCCGTGAGCGAGCTGGTGAGCGATTCACCCGATACGACGTTCGTCAGCAGGGGATTGAGCGACACCTGCAGGATCGTGTTGCCGATTCCCAGCAGCGCGAAGGCCACCATGCAGGTTGCGAAATTATACGACACGAACGGAATCAGCATGCCGACGATCGTGATGACGTTGCTGATCTGGACGGTGCGTTTGCGTCCGATGCGGTTCATTGCCAGCGCCACGGGGACCGAGAGCAGCAGGAACCACAGGAACACCATCGAAGGAATGAATCCGGCGAGGGCTTCGCTGAGGT
>JAJPZH010000235.1 GCA_021204515.1 Alistipes sp.
CCATGTGGGCGCCCAGCAGCGTGTCGTCCTCGCCGAAGAGGAGTTTTACGAAACCGTCGCGGTCGCCTGCGGCCGTGGCTTTGCCCGACGCCGTGAAGGGGAAGCGTCCCACCTTGTAGGCGATGCCGCGCTCCTGCGCCTGCTGCTCGGTCATGCCGACCGATGCCACTTCGGGCGAGGTGAAGACGCACGACGGGATGGTCGAATAGTCCACCGGTGCCGGGTTCAGGCCGCAGATGGCCTCCACGCAGCAGATTCCCTCCGCCGAAGCGACGTGCGCCAGTGCAGGACCGCCCACGATGTCGCCGATGGCGTAAACGCCCGGAATGTTGGTGCGGTAGAACTGGTCTACGAGCACTTTGTCCCGTTCGACGGCGACGCCCAATTCTTCGAGACCGATATTTTCGATGTTGGATTTGATGCCCACGGCCGAAAGCACGACGTTGGATATCAGGGTTTCAGCGCCTTTTTTGCCTTCTATCTCCACCTCGCAGCGGCCTTCGGTATTGACGCGGACCGACTTTACGGTCGTCGATGTCAGTACCGTGGCCCGCAGTTTGCGGAATGCGCGCTCTATGGTTTTCGATACTTCCTCGTCCTCCAGCGGCATCATGCGGGGCATGTACTCTATGACGGTGACTTTCACTCCCAGCGCCGCATAGAACCATGCGAACTCGCTGCCGATGGCGCCCGATCCTACGACGGTCATCGTTTCGGGCAATTGCGTGAGCGTCAGGGCCTGACGCGACGAGATGACGTGCGTGCCGTCGATGGGCATGAACGCCATTTCGCGCGGGCGCGCCCCCGTGGCCAGAACGATGTGGTCGGCTTCGTATTCCGTGCCGTCCACGTCGAGCTTGCCGGGGGCCGTGAGCCGCCCGAAGCCCTGTATGAGGTCGATGTTGTTCTTGCTCAGCAGAAAAGCCACGCCTTTGCTCATGGTCTCGGCCACGCCGCGCGAGCGGGCCATGATTTTTTCCAGATCGGGCTTCACTTCGCCCGTGAGGTCGAGTCCGTAATGTGCGGCTGATTTGCAGTAGGTGTAGACCTGCGCGCTTTTGAGCAGCGCCTTGGTCGGGATGCAGCCCCAGTTGAGGCAGACGCCCCCGGCTTCGGCCCGCTCTACGAGCGCCACTTTGCGGCCCAGCTGCGAAGCGCGTATGGCGGCGACGTAGCCGCCCGGTCCGCTTCCCACGACGATAATATCGTATTTCATAATTCGGTTGAATGTTTTGTTGTCCGTTACCGTTCCCTCCCAGCCCTGCCGGTCGGGGCTTGCCGGAAGAGTCTTTGCCGCCTTATTTTACGACCCGGAGGATTTCTCCGTTATCCTTCGCCACGGCGCGTTTCCATTTCTCGTTGTAGCCCGGGAACTGGATCTTGTCGGGAATGTTCCTGCCGTTGCCGTTGTCCACGAAGTGCGCCGGTCCGCCCTTGCCGTCGAGGAAGGTCAGCACGTCGGCTTTCTCGCTCTTGACGTTACCGTCCATGTATTTCACCAGCAGGTATTTGTCCAGCTTAGACCAACGGTCGAACAACTGCTGTGCCGTCGCCGTGCTGAACGCCGTGAGGAACTTGCCGCGCGCTTTGGGCGAGAGCGACAGCACTTCGGCGTCCACCTCGCGTACGGCTTCCAGCATGCCGTTCTCCCACTTGTCCACGACTTTGCGGATGTCGGCCGAAATCATGTCGTAACGCATATAGGCGAAGTTGGTAACCCGATTGAAGAGCCAGAACGCCGCTGTAGGCGAATATTCGAGCATCGAGCCGTTCTGTTCGCTCAGACATGCGGGCACTTCCTGCGCCGAGCAGTAGATAGGTGTCAGACACGAGGTCGCCGCGTCGTCCACGCCGAACCAGAGAATGCCCATGTCGGCGGGATTCCACGGCCGGGCCTGCGCCACGAACCAGAATCCGGTCTGCTGCGTGGCCGTCGCGCGTTCGTTGACATAGCTCACGCCATCCACCTCGAACTCCATCGGCCGCCAGCGGTAAGGACATGCGCTGCCGCCCGCGCCGATGCCCGTGGTCATGTCCATCGGGGTCCCTTCGTAGTGGTCGCGCATGCAGTCGAAGACCGTTTTGGGCGACACTTTCTCGCGAGGCATGACCCATAACGGCATGCGGTTCGCGGCATTGTGACCCATCGCATAATCCGTATATCGGTCCATATCGTCGGCCACCGTGCGGAAGAAGGCCCATACGCGGGCTTCGCAGGCACGCAGGGCGCCGAAATCGAGCGGCGCATATGCATCGCAGAAGCTGAAATCTTCGTCGGAACCGTCGTAATACCCCATTTCACGGGCGAACGAAACGACATCGGGCGCGTAAAGACAGTTTTCGGGATCGTTCTTCGGGAAGGTCGTGATACGCGCCTGATTGGCATGCGCCGAAACATATCCGTCGGGAATGCGGCGTGCGACCCATACGATGCCCTTGTTGGCGTTGCCGCCCTTGCCGTCGGCCTTGTAACCCTTGCCGATCAGCTCCATGATCCATGCTTCGTCGGGATCGACGATCGAGAACGATTCTCCGCTCGACGCATAGCCGTACGTGTTGGCCAGCTCGGCGATCGTGGCGATGGCTTCGCGGGCCGTTTTCGCCCGTTGGAGCGTAATGTAGATCAGCGATCCGTAGTCGATCAGTCCGGTCGAGTCGGCCAGTTCCGAACGGCCGCCGTATGTCGTTTCGCCGATGATGAGCGAATGTTCGTTCATGTTGCCGACCGTCGAGTAGGTCTCGCGCAGCTGGGGAATGTCGGTCAGATAGCGGCCCGTGTCCCACTCGTAGACGGGCATCATGGTCCCGGCCTTGTAGCTTCCGCCGGGCGTGTGGTAGAGCGCGCCGTACAGCGCGTGCGAGTCGGCCGCGTAGGAGACCATGGCCGAACCGTCGGTCGAGGCTCCCTTGGTGACGATGAAATTGGTGCAGGCCGCTGCCGCGCCGTAAGCGAACACGGCGGCCGCCGCAAGGCAATACTGGAGTTTTTTCATAGATTTCTCGGGTTTTGATTCCAAATGTACGAAACAAATCCTAAACGGCAAAACGCCGCGCGGGTTAAAAGGACGATTTTATTTGGATATAAGGGCGTTAAGTGTTATCTTTACATCGAATGCGAACCGGTCGTATTCCGGCCCCCCCCCGATGCCGGAGGATAACAACTGACTGACGACGATGAATAAATATCTGCTTTTGCTGCTGCTCGGAACTTTCCTTTGCGCATGCAGTTCGGACGAAGGCGAGGGAATACCTTTCGTGACTGACGTGGTGATGCCTTCGGAGGCACGGACGTTCGCCCCCGGCGACGAAGTGACCGTTTCGGCCAAAGGGTTCGAAGCCGACGACGACATCATGCTGCGCATCGCGTGGCCTCTGACCAACGCGGCGATCAGCGAAGGTTACGCCGACGGCGTCTGGGGCGTAGTGAAGTCCCGCACCGAGTCGAGCATCACGTTCCTCGCTCCCGGCGGCTACCCTGCGGGAACGGCCGAGGTGAAACTTTTCCGCCGCGGCAAAGCCATGCCGCTCGGCAGGATCTCCGTTTCCGACGGTACGCCGCCTGCGTCGTATATCCTTTACGGGGTTTGCAATGACGATACGGGCGAGGTCGCAATCAGCGAATTCGATATGCGGACGGGCGAAATCGTCCGCACCGAGCGGTTTCCCGGCAGCGACTTCATCCATCCGGTGAACCGCCCCGGCTCGAACTGCATCTTCGGACTCTCGCTCGACGGCGGAAAACGCTCGGCCGCCTTCTACGACCTGACGATGCGCTATTTCAAGAATTCCGGCAGCGACCGTATCGTGACGACCGGCGTACTGCCCAATTCGGAAGCCGCCTACCTCCTGTGCGAAGACAATCGCTGCATCATTCTGGGCATGACCGAAACCCGCACCAGCGTCGTCGTGCCGCCTTCGTGGCGGATGCCGGAGGGTATCAACTCCGGAATGCTGACCGGATATCCCTTCGTGATGAACAGCGACGGCTACGTGATGCTCTCCGTGAACAACGCCGAGGGATGCTATACGCCGATGGTGTTCGGCATGCGTTCGGCAGGCGCCGAAGCGCGGCTCGGAGATCCGGTCTATGCCGACGGGATGATCCCCTTCTGGATCGTGGAGTCTGCACCGGACGCCGCCGGGGCGAAACACTCCGTCTCCTGCGGTTATGCCGTGGTGAAAGACGGCGCGACGGAATTCCGGCTGTACGATCCTGCGGCGATGACTTTCGGAGAGATGCTGGCGGCCGTTCCGGCCGCCGTACGCTCGGTAACGGCCGTGACTTTTCCCGACAGCGATATTCAGGACTGTATCTATATGCTCTGCGATTCCGACGACGGCGGAAGCCGGGTGCTGGTCTACGACCGTGCGACGAAGTCGCTCGACGTCTTTTCCGACACCGTTTACTGCACGGAAATCGTGCTGGTGCGCTGATTGCGGCTAAAATGACGGCATGCAGGCCCGGAATTTTTCCGGGCTTGTTTCGTCTTGTACGAATTTTGCGTATTTTTACGCATCGAAATCAAGCTTACTATGTCTATAGCATGTCAATTATCGTTCGTGCGCAGCACGCTGCCCGAAGACGTTACGCTGGTCGCCGTATCGAAAACCCATCCCGTGGAGGCGATACGCGAAGCCTATGATGCGGGACACCGCATCTTCGGCGAGAGCCGTCCGCAGGAACTGCGCGAAAAATACGAAGCGCTGCCCCGGGATATCGAGTGGCACATGATCGGCCACCTGCAGACCAACAAGATCAAATACATCGCTCCGTTCGTCTCGCTGATCCATTCGGTGGACAGCGCGCGTCTGGCTGAAGCCATCCAGCGTGAAGCCGCTAAATGCGGCCGCACGATCGAGATTCTGCTGGAGATACATGTAGCCGACGAGGAGACCAAATCGGGCTGGGAGATCGGGGAACTTATGCAGTATGTCCGTGCGGCACCTTTCGCCCGGATGCCCGATATTTGCGTCCGCGGCGTGATGGGCATTGCGACCAATACCGACGACGGGGAGGTTATCCGCCGGGATTTCACGGTGCTGAAGCGTTGTTTCGATCTGTTGCAGCCCTATTTCGGGGCGCGGTTCAACGTGTTGTCGATGGGGATGTCGCACGACTATCCCTTCGCCGTCGAATGCGGGTCGAACATGGTGCGCGTCGGGTCGCTGATTTTCGGGGACAGGGACTATACGAAGTAAGCGGAGAAAACGCCCGTTCCGGCCGCGATAAGTTCCCGGAGGAGTGTGGAAACGGGGTGTAAGCACGGCGGACAGCAGGAATGAAACGTAAATTTAAAAAAGTATTATGAAGGTAGGATTTATCGGATTCGGAAATATGGCGCAGGCTCTTGCCGAAGGGTTTGTTGCAACGGGAGCGTTGAAGCCCGGTGAGATCGGCGCCTGCGCCCGCGACCGGGCCAAACTGCTGCGCAATACGGAATCTAAGGGCTTTCTGGCTTTCGACGATGCCGCCGGTGTCGCGGAGTTCGCTGACATGGTGATCGTGGCCGTGAAACCCTATCAGGTCGAAGCGGTTTTATCGCCCGTAAAGGAGTTGCTGTCCGGAAAAATCGTCGTTTCGGTGGCTGCCGGAATGACGTTCGAGAAATACGAAACCATATTGGCGTCCGGAACGCATCATCTCAGCACGGTTCCCAATACACCGGTCGCCGTCGGCGAGGGAATTGTTGTCTGCGAACGCCGCCATTCGCTCTCCGATGCCGAATGGAAAGAGACGGAACGGTTGTTTTCGCACGTCGGGCTGGTGATGCAGGTCGATACTCCCCTGCTGGGTCTTGCCGGGACGATTTGTGGCTGTGGTCCCGCTTTCGTGGCGATGTTCATCGAAGCGCTCGCCGATGCTGCCGTCAAACACGGCATCGCACGTGCCGATGCCTACCGCATGGTCAGCCAGATGGTCGTAGGCACGGGTAAATTGCAGTTGGCCACGGGACAGCATCCCGGCGCGATGAAAGATGCGGTATGCTCGCCCGGCGGTACGACGATCGTCGGCGTCGCCGAACTCGAACGCAAAGGCTTCCGCGGCGCTGTGATCGATGCGGTAGACGCAATTCAGAACAAAAAATAATCGGATATGTACAAGGAAAAGCCCGGCCAGTAGGCCGGGCTTTTATAGTATGAAAGGCTGCCGTGGTGGGGCGTGTTGTGTGCGCTCGACCGGACTTGGATGCCGACATTTGTCTTGTGACTGCGGCGGCAGTATGTCCGGAGCGGATATGCCGTTACTTTGCTGTATGCAGGTTTTCGACCGAGTCGCGGATGATTGCGTCGGGCGGCAGTCGGAGCTGCTTCCGGCAGCGGACTTCCTCCCGAATGCTCTCCAGCAACAGCCTGACGGCTGTTTTACCGATCTCTTCGACGGGCTGGCCGATACGTGTTATTGCCGGCACGAGGAAATCCAGATAGGGATTGTCGTCGAACGACACGACGGAAATATCTTCGGGAATCCGCAGGCCCGATTCGCGGACGGCTTTGACCGCACCGAGCAGGATCGTGTTGCTCAGGGTGAATATCGCCGTAGGACGATCGGAGCGGGCTGTGGCGAGTTTAGTCTGCAGATAGCCGTTTTCCAGCGAAAATGCGTCGCCGGTTATGAGAGCTTCGCTCTGCACTCCCTCCTGTTGGAGTGCATCGAGATATCCCTGTACGCGCCGGCGGTTCGGCATCGAATAGGGAACACCCTGTATGCAGGCGATTCTGCGGTGTCCGTTCTGCAGCAGAATCCGGGTCGCTTCCATGCCTCCGCGGTAGTTGTCGGTGCAGACGTACGGCAGCGAGGTTTGCTCGAAACTGCGGTCTACCAGCATGACGGGAACCGAACGGTTCACCTTTTCGAGGTAGTCAGGCGTCCGGCCGCACGGAACGGCCACGATGCCGTCCACCCGGCGTGAAAGCATCGTCCGGATGCCCTCCTGCTCGTTTTCTTCGTTCTCCATGGTATCGACCACCATTACCGTATATCCGTGACTTCTGGCTTCCCGGATGATGGCGCTGGCAATGTCGGCGAAATAAGGGTTGGACACCTCCGGAATCAGTAATCCCAGCGTATTGGTATGCTTCATGCGCAGTCCTTTGGCCAGAAGGCTCGGCGTATAGTCGCACCTCCGGGCTTCATCGAGAATCAGTTTGACGGTCTTCCGGCTGATGCGGTATTTCTCCGCCTGACCGTTCAACACCCGCGAAACGGTCGATATGGCGAATCCGGTTCGTTTGGATATGGTGACCAGTGTCTCTTTCATGCAGCGTTTTTCTTTTTCTATTACGGCTCCTTGCAGTTGTCTGTTTCGGATCCGGATGTTGGATCTGATATTTCGTACGGGCTTGTTTCGTCCTTTTCCCGCCTGTCGGACAACCGATTCGTACGGGCTTTGAAATTGTCGGTGTGGATTGTTGCCC
>JAJPZH010000023.1 GCA_021204515.1 Alistipes sp.
CACCACCTCCGCCCCCGACGTACATCCCGCCGTCGTTCTGACGCCCGGTACGCCCGCCACGACAACCCTTTCGTTCACCGCGGCCCTGACCGACCCCGAAACGGCCGCATACGTCTGTCTCGAAAAGACCGACGAACTGACCGTCCCCACGGCCGAGGAGATTCTCCGCGACGGCACGGCCATCGCCCAGACGGGTGAGATCCTCGTCGAGAACCTGAAACCCGCCACCGTCTACCTCATCGCGGCGGCAGTCGCCAACACCGGCGTCTATTCGGATGTCGAAACCCTCGAAATGGAAACCGTCGCCCGGACGCCCGTCGTCACGGTCATCGCAGGCACTCCGACCGAAACGACCCTCTCGTTCCATTTCAAACTGACCGATGCGGAGAAAGCCGCATACGTTTGTCTCGAAAAGACCGAGGGGCTGACCGTCCCCACAGCCGAGGTGATTCTCCGCGACGGCACCGACCTGCCCGTTTCGGAGACCGAGGCCCAGATCGAAGACCTGAAACCCGGCACGACCTATATCGTCGCCGTCGCAGCATCCAACAAAACGGTATATTCCGACGTCAAGACGGTTGAAATGACTACCGACGAAGCCGTCGGCGGTCCGATCGTATTCGACCGTCAGGCGGCCGGAGGTTATTACGGCGTTCCCGAAGGATACAGATACGCCGAGTTCCGTCTCGTTCTCTCCGACGGCGAAACCACCGAATCCGAGGGCGTCTACGCCACCACCGGAGCAGGCCGCGCCATGAGCATCGACCTCTACCAGATGGCGGTAAGCAATCCCAATGCGACGATCACCCTGCCGGCCCGCGACTACCGCTACTCCACCGACAAGGGGCTGACGACGTTCGACCCCGTGAAAACCTACTGCATGGTCAACGACGGCAAAGGCAACATCTCCAAAACCGAGTTCAAGGCAGGTACGATCTCCGTTAAGAAGATCGGTTCGACCTACACGATCACCGCGACGCTGACCACGACCGGCGATGAAGAGTTCACGGCCAGCTACGAGGGTCCGCTGACGATCGAAAACAAAACCGTCAGCGAAATCCCCGATCTCCCCATTCTCGAAAAAGACGTAACCAATCTCGCCTTCATCCGCGCGCTGGCGAAATATTACAGCGATTCCGACACGGCAGACCAATGTGTCGTAAATCTTTACGACGTCGAGCCGACGATCTCCTACGGTTCCGATTATCTCGGACAGGCAGGACATATGGTATCGCTCGATCTCTCGACCGCCGTTTCGACGGAAATGCAGTTGCAGGAGGGAACCTACAACGTCTCCTCATCAGGTACGCCGGGTTCTTACGAAGCCGGCCGCCAAACGGAGTTCATGGATACGAAACTTGCCGTAGGCACCTACTGCGAGGAGCGTAACGACAATTACGAATCGTTCTACGGATTCGTCTCGTCCGGCACCGTAACGATCTCCAAATCGGGCAGCGGCTACCGTTTCGTACTCGACTTCACGACCGACACAGGCCACAAGGTCAGCGGCACCTACGAAGGCAAGGTGGAGATGACCGACAAACGCTAAAAAACACGGCCCGAACGGGGCCATGCCGGATAACAGAAACGGGCAGGATGTCTTCACGGGCGTCCTGCCCGTCGTTTATACCCGTCCCGTTCGCAGTCCTGCCAGTTCACGGCCCGGTCCGCAGGCGTCATGCACCCCGCCCCCGCAAACCATACAAGCGCCCTTCCGGTCCGGCGTCCCGGCACGGGTTTTGCAATATATCCTGTCAGCTGCGGCACAGCAACCGCAGTGAGGTTTCTTCATTTATTTAAGTTTGGGTTAGTAGTTTCAGGAGGGCAATCCTCCGGAAGGCAGCAGGCAATCGGGAGATTCCCTGCTGTTTTTGTGTGTATTCATCCGAAAAAATGCCGAATTTTCGCAGCAGCGGAACAACATCGGTCCAAATGAATTATTTTTGTGACTGTTCCGGTTGTCGGTCCGACAGCCGGATTAGGTTAATCAGGTTAAATCAAAAAATTCAAACGATGAAGAAATTATTATGGATGTGCGCCGCCGTACTGGCCGCAGGATGCAGCGACGACGGCGACAAAACGAAATGTCCCGGCCCCGAAGACGGACCTCTGAGCACGCTCACCGCAGACGTACGGCTGGAGCAGATCACCTTCGCGCAGCTGAAATACGATTCGGACAACGACACGCAGGACATTTACGAACTGACGCTGGCCACCGGCGAAGAAGTCGCCGCACAGCAGGGCACCAGAGCGTTCGCCGTTTTCAAACTGGCAGTTGAAAAAGACGCTTCGCCTTTCGGACGCTACGCCATCGGAGCCGAGGGAGGGGATAAACAGGCCGTTCCGGGCGATAAGGAAGGCAACAGCTGGTATTACGCCCTGACCGACGGCAGCGTAACCGCCAAGGCGCCCCTCTGCGGCGGACAGCTCACACTCTCGAAGGTGCCGGGCAAGAAACCCTCCGACACCTATTACTACGTCAGCTTCTCGGCCGCCGACGATACGGATACGCCGCACGCCGTTTCGGGCGAATATTCGGGACAGATGACCGTCACGGAAAAACCCGGCGACATAACGCCGCTGACGACCTATACGTTAGCCGGAGTCTCGGGCTACTCGCAGGAAGAGGGCTATACGACATGGGGCATCGACTTCGACAGTTCGGATTTCAAGAAACATCTGGCGATCGTTTCGATCAACGCAGGTCCCGGCGTCACCGAGGAGGAGGGTATCCCGGCCGGAGTCTACACCATCGCCGAAGACGATGCGCCCTTCACGGTCACATGGGCGATGTACGACGACGCAGCGCAGGATATTTCGATGCAGGATCTCGTGGAAGGCACCGTAACCGTGAAACGCGACGGCGACGATTATGAGGTCGTAATCGACGCCGTCGATTATGACGACGCGCCGTTCAAAGCCGATTTCAAAGGTATGTTCAATTACGAGAACTCTTCGGAGGAGCGGATCTTCGACGCCCGCGAGGTGTATGCCGTTCATTACGACCGGCAGGCCGACGGCACGAGCTGGTACATCACGCTGGCCGACCGCGGCTATCTTGAGACGGGGGACGCCGTCGGCAACTACTATTACGGTTCGATCCTGCATCTCGATTTGGTTCCCGGCGGCAATGCCGAATTCGAAGAGGGACTTCCCGAAGGCACGTTCCAAGTGCTCGGCAGCCGCAGCGGCATAGGCATTTACGGCGGCACGGGAAGCGACTGCACTTCGTTCCTGTCGGAATATTTCAGCGGCATTCCGAAGGTCTGCAAGCTCACGGGCGGCAGCGTAACCATCGCCCGCAAAGGGGAACAGGCCACGATTACGTTCAACGACGTGGAGATGTCCGGCGAGATCACCCTGCTCAAAGGCAGCTACACGGGTAAAATACAGTATATCGAAGGTCCGGAAGAGTAACATCCCCCGGAGCCAATACTCAACCGCAGCGGTCTGCCTCCGCTGCGGTTTTTTATTGCCGCAACCTCCGGCCCGCACGGGCGGAAGAAGAAGTTTTTTCATGCCGCAGGCGGCGATCCGGCCCGGCCGGATGCAGCGCAGGAGCCGATATATCCCGCTTTTTCATCGGAACGTCATACTCTTCCGGGGGATAAATACTTTTTTTATCCCGTTTTTTCTTTATTTTTGTCTGAGACTATGACTCCGGAAAAAGAAAAAGAACTGCTGACCGCTCTGTCCAAAGGGAACCAATCCGCATTCGATTCCCTCTATCTGTTTTACGCTCCCAAGGTCAGGGAATTCGTGTTCCGGCTGCTTAAAAACCCCGGCGAAGCGGAAGACGTCACGCAAAACATCTTCCTGCGCATCTGGGAAAAGCGCCGCGAGCTGGGAGACATGCGCTCGCTGCGGAGCTACCTCTACACGATGGCCCGCAACGCCGTGTTCGACATCTTTTCCCACTCGCTCGTGCAGGACAAATACATGCAGGAGCATATCAAGTCTGCCGCCCAGCGGCGCGACACGCCGCCCAGCGAAAAAATCGAGACCGAGGAACTGGCCCTGCTCATCGCCATCGCCGTAGACAACATGCCCGAACAGCGCCGCAGGGTTTTCAGCCTGAGCCGTTACGAAGGGCTTTCGAACAAGGAGATCGCCGAGCGGCTCAACCTCAGCGTCAAAACCGTCGAACGCCACATGACCGCCGCCCTGAGCCAGCTCCGCCGGCTGCTGACGCTCCTCGCCCTCTTCGTCTGAGGGCACTCCCCGAAGAATAATACGAAAAAAAGATTTTACCGTGTGGGGGTTGCGCCCCGCCATGCCGTCTTATCTATAAAAGCATACCCCCAATAAAGACCGTATCCGATGGATAAACAACAAATAAGGCAGCTCATCGGCAGATTTCTGCACAACGACGTTCCCGGCGAACTCCAGACACAGTTCCGCCGCTGGCTGCTTCAGCCCGGCGACGGCGACGAAAAAGAAGCCGCGCTGCGGGAGGAGTGGACCGCCGTCATGGAAAGCCCTGCGGCCGCCGACCGCCGCGAAGAGCTGCATCGGCTCCACCACACGATCCGCATGCGCGAAGCGCAGCAGCGGCGCGGACGCATTTTCCGCCGGATACGCTACGCCACGGCCGCAGCCGCCGTGCTGCTGTTCGCCGTCGGCGAATATTACTACGTCCGCTCGGCGTCGGCCGTCCCTGCCGAAATACGCCTGCTGACAGCGCGGGGCAGCAAAGGCGAATTCCAGCTGCCCGACGGCACGAAAGTATGGCTCAACGCTTCGAGCCGTCTGACCTATCCCGAAACATTCGACCGCAGGGAGCGCCGCGTGACGCTCGAAGGCGAAGCCTATTTCGAAGTGACGCACAACACGTCGCATCCCTTCGTCGTCGATATGAACCGCATGGAGATCGAGGTGCTCGGCACCACGTTCGACGCCCGTTACGAGCGCGACAGCGGCATCGCCGAAACCACGCTCAACAGCGGTTCGATCTGCGTCCGCACGTCGCGTTCGCAGCAGGCCGTCCGGCTCCGGCCCGACGAGCGGCTGGTCTTCAACGAAACCACCGGAAGCATGATCATCGAACAGGTGGACGCCTCGAACTACAACAGCTGGATACAGCCCGACCTGACCTTCTTCGACATGACGCTCGAAGACATCATCACCAACCTCGAACGCTGGTTCAACGTTCCGATCGGCACCGACGCTTCCGTGGACCGCACCATCCGGCTGTCGTTCCACGTACGCCACGAATCGCTCGAAGAGACCCTGCAGGTCATCTCGCTCATCACGGGACTGCATTACACGCTCGACGGCAAGTCGGCCACGTTCCACACCGCCAGAACCACCCGATCAAGATAACCTTAAAAAAAATCGAAAAGCCTATGGGAATTCCCCCTCCGTGACCCGAGAAAAAAAGCGGATGCTGCAACATCCGCTCCGACTTAAAACCCCCACGTGATTCGTCATGTAACCGAATTACGAAATGACAGAACCTTAAATCGTTACAAAATTATGAAAAAATCCGGAAAATCCGGCGGAAAAGGGATTATTCCACTTCCGCCCGGAAGATTCTTTTTGCTGACGCTGTTATTCACGCTGCTGACCGCAGCCGGCGTCCGGGCCCAGAACCCGCCCGTGAGCATCAACGCAAAGGAAATCACAATCAACGAATTATTCACCCGCATCGAGCGGCAGGGCGTCTATACGTTCGCCTACAACAACGCCGACATCGACCTCAAGCGCGTCGTGACCGTGCACGCCAAGGACCGCCCGATCGAATCCATCGTCCGCGAGTGCCTGCCCGAAGTCAATGTGCAGGTGTCGAACAACAAAGTGATCCTGACGGCCCGCCGCAGCGACCAGAGTTCGACGCCGATGCACAAGCTGACGGGAACCGTGACCGACGAAAACGGCGCGCCGGTGACGGGCGCCACGGTAATCGTCGTCGGCACGCAGCGCGGCACGACCACTTCGGCGACAGGCGCCTATACGCTGCAGATCCGCAACGGCGAGATCCTCGAATTCCAGTACCTCGGCTATGAAAAACAGGCCGTCTCGGTCGGCGGGCAGACCACGCTCGACATCACGCTCCAGCCTTCGAAAGCGATGGCCGTGGACGAAGTGGTCGTCATCGGCTACGGCACGGTGAAGAAGAGCGACGCCACGGGTTCGGTGGCCAACATCAAAATCTCCGACGTAAAGGACCTCCCGGTGCTGTCCGTGGACCAAGCGCTGCAAGGCCGTGTCGCCGGCGCCGACATCATGTCCACCACGGGCGAACCGGGCGCCACGACTTCGATCCGTATCCGCGGCACGCGCTCGATTTCGGCCTCGAACGAACCGCTGATCGTGGTGGACGGCGTGATGGACGCCGTCAGCGACCTCAACGACCTGAACATGGCCGACATCGAATCGGTCACGATCCTCAAGGACGCCTCCTCGACGGCGATCTACGGATCACGGGGCTCCAACGGCGTAATCATCGTAACGACCAAGGGGGGGGGTAACCAGACCGGCTCCAAACCGTCGATCACACTCAAGGCCGACATCGGATTCTCGCAGCTGCCCCGCAAGCTCGACGTGATGAACGCCACGGAGTTCGCGCTCTACCGCAACGACTTCGCCTATTTCAGCACCCAGAGCGGTTACGAGGACATCGGCGAGGGTACGCCACAGTCGAAATATCCCTTCAAGGACCCCTTTTCGCTGGGCAAGGGTACCGACTGGATCGGCGAAATCACCCGCACGGCGCCCTACCAGAACTATTCGCTCTCGATTTCGGGCCGTGTGAAAAAGAGCAGCTACTATGCGTCGCTGGGTTACAACGATTCGCAGGGTATCATCGACAACAGCGGTCTGCAGCGCATCACGGGGCGTCTGAATCTCGACCACCAGCTCTTCAAGTGGCTGAAAGTCGGCTACCGCGGCAGCTACACATGGCGCGACAACGCCCAGAACCTCGCAGAGATCGGCGGTACGGCTTACTACCGCGCGGCCATGTACCTCTCGCCGCACATCGACCCGCAGGAAAACTACAACCCGCTGTGGGGCAACGGACAGAAAATCAACACGCCGCGTGCGACGATCGACCAGAATACCTATTCCATCGAGCGCACCTCGCTCAACCACACGGCCTATCTCGAAGTGGCGCTGGCCAAGGGCCTGCAGCTGCGCAGCCAGAACTCCTACTATTCGTTCCAGCGCCACACCTACCGTTACTACCCGGGATCGCTTCCCGCCAAGAACGAGGGCGAAGGCGGCGAGGCTTACCGCGCCGAATTCCACGAATTCAGCCTTTCGAGCGAAAACACCCTCAGCTACAAGCTCGAAACCAAAAGCGGCCACAACATCGACGCGCTGGCCGGATTCACCGCCTACCGCTACAAGAGCAACAACTTCACGCTCAGCGGGCAGGGCTACATGGACGACGACGTGCTGTGGAACAACATGAACGCCGTGACCGACAAGGAGACCTACTCGGCCGGCACGGGACTGACCAAGCGGACGAAAATGTCGCTGCTGGCCCGCTTCAACTACAATTACAAACAGCGCTACTACCTCACCGTTACGGGACGTTACGACGGTTCGTCGAACTTCGCCGCCAACAACAAATGGGGCTTCTTTCCCTCGGTGGCCCTCAAATGGAACGCCGCCAAGGAGAATTTCATGAAGGACGTGCGCTGGATCGACGAACTGTCGCTCCGCCTGAGCGCCGGACGCACGGGCAACGACGCCATTTCGGCCTACCGTTCACTGGCGGCCATGTCCAGCACCACGAGCGGCTATCTGTTCGACGGCATGCAGCCGGGCGCCTACTATCGCAGCCGTCTGGCCAGCCCCAACCTGACATGGGAAAAGACCGACCTCTACAACGCGGCCCTCGATCTGGCGTTCTTCAACAACCGCCTGATGATTACGGCCGAAGGCTATATCTCCAAGACGCGCGACCTGCTGCTCACGGTGCAGACCGCCTCGGCGACGGGTTACACCAGCCGTTACGCCAACATCGGCAAGACCTCGAACAAAGGCGTCGAACAAAGGCGTCGAACTGAGCATCGAAAGCCGCAATATCGTCCGTCCGAAGTTCTCGTGGACGACCAATCTCACCATCGCCCGCAACAAACAGAACGTGGACGACATCGGCACCGAAGATTTCGTCACGGCGCTCTCGTCGCCCGGCAACAATCCCTACATGATGTACGGTTACGTCAAGGGCTACCCGCTCAACGCCCTGTGGGGATTCAAGTACGGCGGCACGTGGAAGAGCGTCGAAGAGTTCGAACGCAACAGCGTGACGAACACCTATGTTTCGGCGCAGGCGATCAACAGCGACGAAGCGTCGCGCAAGGCCGCGCTGGGCATGCCCCGCTATTACGACATCAACAACGACGGCTCGCTCAACAACGACGACCTCGTTTATCAGGGCAACGCCGATCCCGACCTGTACGGCGGTCTGCAGAACAACTTCCGCTTCGGCAGGCTCAACGTCGGCATCTACTTCACCTATTCGCTCGGCGGCAAGATCTACAACTACTCGGAACTTTACATGGCCGGCAGTACGATGTCGAACCAGTACCGCTACATGCTCGAAGCATGGCACCCCGTGCGCAATCCGCAGTCGAACCTGCCGCGCGCCGGTGCGGTGGACGTGCATGTGCCGAGCGACCTGATGATCTACGACGCATCGTACATCCGCCTGAAGAACATCACGGTAGGCTATACGTTCGACCTGAGCAAACGCTCGAAGTTCATCCGCGACATCACGCTGAACCTGAGCGCCGAAAACCTCCATATCTGGAAGAAGTACAACGGCTTCGACCCCGACGTTTCGACCGACAGCGGCGATTCGGCGCTGCGGCGCGTCGATCTGGGCGCATACCCCAAGCCGCGTACCATCGTGTTCAGCATCCAGCTGCGTTATTAACCGTAATCCGAGAACATTATGAAAACAAAATACATCTTGCTGATTCTCACGGCGTGGATCACGGCGTCGTGCTCACTGCAGGAGGACACCGAGGGATTCTCGACCCCCGGCGACTTCTATAAGACCAAGACCCAGTGTCAGTCGGCGGTGAACTCGTGTTATATACCCCTGAAAAACCTCTACACCTACAAAATGATGATCGCCACCGAAGGCGTCACCGACCTGATGTACATCGCGTCGGGAACGCAGGATGCGCAGCTCGACATCTCGCCGTCGCAGCCCCGCTTCGGCGCCGACATGTGGACATACGGCTACCGCGGCGTCATGTACTGCAACATGGCCGTAACGGGCATCGAGAATTCGCCGATCGACGAAAAGGACCGCAACAGTCTCGTGGCCGAAGCCAAGGTACTGCGCGCATTCTACTACTACCTGCTGACGAGCTTCTTCGGCGACGTGCCTTTCTACACGGACGACGTCTCCGACCACGAAGTGCTCGACCGCGTGGCCAAACTGCCGCGCATGTCGGCCGAAGCGACCCGCACGGCGCTGATCGAGGACCTCGAATCGTGTCTGGGCGTACTGCCTCTCGTCCGTACGAGCGAAGCCGCGGGCAACCGCGCCGGAGCCGCCGTAGGCCATATGCTCATCGCCAAACTCGCCATGTGGAACAAAGACTACGACAAGGCGCTCGAATCCATCGCCGTACTGGAACAGATCTACGGAGACGACCTCTCGGTCTATCCGCTTTCGGACATTCCGTTCCGGATGAAGAACACGCCCGAGTCGATCTTCGAAATCCAGCACACCTATACCGCCGGCGGACTGATCTACACTTCGAACGTCGCCAGTATCTGCATGCCCTATCCGCGCAACAGCGACAACGTCTATTCGAACGTGGTGATCGAGGAGCTGGGCGACGCCGCCACGACATGGTCGCCGCTGCGTCCCAACGGATTCTTCTACGGCAACCTGATGCCCGAAGGCTCAGAAGACCTGCGGCGCGATATGCTGATGGTCACCGAGTGGAACGGCGTGAAGTTCACTTCGGGCGACGCGATCGTTACCCGGCCGTTCATGGGACCCAAATTCTGGTGCCCCAACCTTCAGGCCGCCTACGACTCGAACAATTACAAGGTCTTCCGCTATGCCGACGCCGTACTGATGGCCGCCGAGTGCTACTGCGCCCTGCTCGACAAGGACAAGGCCATGGAGTACCTCAACAAAGTCAAACGCCGCGCAGGCATCGCCGAATACACCCAATTCCGTACCTATCCGCTGCTGCTCAACGAGATTCAGAACGAACGCGGCCGCGAACTGCTGGGCGAATTCCAACGCAAGTTCGACATGGTGCGCTGGGGCATCTGGTACGAGCGCACGGCGTCGCTTTCGGACTATGCGAAGGTCAAAACCTCGATCCAGCCCTGCCACGAATACTACCCCATTCCCGATACGGAGGTGATCTATTCGGGCGGCGCTCTGGACAACAACGAATACAAGAAATACGGATTCTAAATCAACCGCCATGAAACCGAAAAACAAAACATATCCCCTGCTGCGCATGCTGGCCGTCGTGCTGACCGCCGCACTGCTCGGCCCGGGCTGCCAAAAGGATTTCAAATGGGACGAGCCGCTGGCCGTCACCCAAAACGGACTGAACCTGACCTCCCCGGCCGGTTCTACCCGCGTCACGGTCTACTCCACGGGACGCTGGAAGGCCGAACTGACCGAAGGCGCATGGGGCGAGATCAGCGAGGTCTCGGGCAGCGGCATCGGAGACTTCCTCTTTACGTACGAGGCCAACAACGGCGTATCGCGCCGCGCCCGGATACTTGTCAGCGGCGAAGGCGAACAGCAGGAAATCGTCCTCACGCAGGCCGGTGCGGTCACCGAACCGACGCTGACGCTCGCCGAAACCGAATTCGAGTTCGTACGCCTGCCGCGCGAACGCTGTCAGATCGGCGTGACGACCAACATGACGCAGGCGCTCGAAATCATCGGCATCACCGCCACCGACGTCACCGACGCGGAGAATCCCGCCGAAGCAAGCTGGCTGAAAGACATCCGGCTCGAAAAAGACGCCGAGGAGAACGTTCTGCTGGTCTTCGGCATCGAGCGCAACGACGGCAGCAGCGACCGCAGTGCTACGATCCGGCTCGAAATTCCCGATGCCGACGGCAAGATTCTCGCTCAGGCCGAAGCATCCGTCGTTCAGACCACAGACGATGCGACGGTAGTTTTCAAGGACGAAGGGACGACCGTATCCGTGCCGGGCGACCAGCACAACCGCAGCGCCCTGCTGACGGCCAACTTCGACGTCGATCCGGCGTACTTCACCTTCGACATCGCGTACGATCCCGCAGGCACGCAGTGGATTACGGACGTAACCTTCACCGAGGCGGCCGTTTCGTTCGCCGTGGCCGAAAATCCGGACGACCAGCCCCGTTCGGCCAGTCTGAAGATCACCTACAAGGATACCGACGTGGAGTGCAGCTCGACGCTCCGTCTGACGCAGGAGGTCAAGCAGCTCTCGATCGCCGACCTGCGCGCCATGATCCCCGGAGCGGAAGGCCAACTGGAACTGACGGGCGAGAAGATGCTTTCGGCCGTGGTCATCAGCGACGCCGGCAACTACAACATGGAGACCAATCCCAATCTGACGGACACTTCGATCGACTTCTCGACCAACGAGAAGACCGCCTACATCGAGAGCCTCGACGGTCAGTACGGCCTGCGCATCGTCACCAAACTCCCGGCCGACAACATCCTGACGCGCTACAGTTCGGTACAGCTTTCGATCAAGGGACTCAAGCTGGTCAAGGAGTCGAATCCCGAACGCTACACGCTCACGGGCTTCACCAAAGAACATGTCCTGAGCCAGAACGCCGGAACCGCCGCCGACCTTCCGAAGAAGGAGAAGTACATTTCGGAGCTGACCGACGCGGACATCTATACCTACGTGACGCTCAAGGAGTGCGAATTCATGCTCGACGGCGGAGCTTACATCAACGTCCACGACGGCTACTGTTACAAAACCGACCTCAACACGCAGGGCGTGCTTGACCCGCGTTTCGACTGCGGTATCCGCGGCGTGATCGACAGCCGCGGCGAGAAGATCAACATGGTGCTCAATACGCAGGTACGCTGGCGGCGCAAGGGCGACGGCGTTCCGGCCGGCTCCGGTCCGATGAGCGGCATCATCGTCCACACGCTCCTCCCGCGCTACGGCGTGAAGGGCGACGTGGGCACCTACCAGATCCGTCCGGTCGAAGAGGCCGACATCGCCTTCTCGCGCGAGGAAAGCACCCGCAATTACTCGACGCTCGTACGCTGGTCGTGGCCCGGCATGACCACCAACGCCGGCATCAAACAGCACGAGGACGGCAGTATCGTTCCCTATCAGGGCGAAGGCCGCATGTTCTCGTCGGTGAGCAACAAGATCAACGCGTCGGCATCGGTGGCGGGCATCTCCTGCACACTCGACTACAACAATCTGGTCTATGCCAAGGGCATCAGCGCTCCGGCCGTGCGTTACAACGGTATCTGGTGGAACTCGTCACGCAACGAAGGCGAATGGGTGGCCTTCAGTTTCTCGACCGAGGGCGTCAGCGGCTCGTGTATGAAAATGATCCTCTCGGCCGCACTGGGCAACCTGAGCGCCGCCACGATCGTCGCGCCGCTTTACTGGGACGTCTCCTACTCGCTCGACGGCAATACCTTCACCCGGTTCGACACGGTACCCATACGCACGATCGTCTACTGGGCAGGCCCGCAGTGGTATGTTCCGGGCCTTTACGAAGTGGACTTCGACCTGCCGTCGGCCTGCTTCGGCCAGAAGAACGTCACCGTCAGACTGCAGGCCGCCAGCAGGGTGTGCGGCAGCACCACGGGCGAGGACAACGGCACCGCGACACAGACCTACGTCTATTTCCGCTTCGGCGATGTTTCGGTCAAATATTTCTAACCACGTAAAAAACCGCAATTATGAAATACGCAAAGAGATACATGGCAAAGATCGGGTCGGCGGGCATCCTGCTCGCGGCGCTGGCCGCGACAGCCTGCATGGACCACGGCGACGATATTCCGCTGGTCGAGCTGGGTGCGGTCGAAAATTCGTTCACCGTAAACGCCACGGCGGGACACGTAGACATACAGATTTATTCCAACCAGCCGGCCCTGCTGTCGTTTCTCGACGACGGAGCCGCATGGGCCGACCTGAGCGACACACGGCTGCCGCTCGACGGAAAATTCTACATCGACTACGCCGACAACGCGGGATTTCCCCGCATGACGCGCGTACTGATACAGAGCGCCGACGCAGTACGGTCCGACACGATCGTACTGCGCCAGCGGGGCGCACGTGTTCCCGCAATGGCGTTCGAAGGCGGCACCTCGACCAACGTCCCGGGCAGTTCGGGCGGCAAGGCGTCCGTTCTGTTCGGCACCAACATCGCCCCCGACGAGCTGACCTTCACCACGGAGTACGAAGCCGGGGAGGGAACCGCCGAAGAGTGGCTTTCGGGAATCACGCTCCAGCCCGCCGGGGAGGATGAATATACGTTCAGTTTCGACTATGCCGGCAACGGCACGGACGAACTCCGCGCGGCGACGGTCACCGTTTCCTACGTCAATGGCTGGGAGGAGACCGAAGAGCTGACGCTCAACGTAATCCAGCGTACGAAGGACGACCTGCTGGGGCACGACATTTCGTTCGCCGAACTGCGCGAAAAGGCGCTCACGGTCTCGAAAGTCGATGAATACTGGCTGCTGGAGGGCTACGTGGTCAGCGACCGGGATTCGAAGAACGCCGGCAACAACCCGATGCCGACCGACATGAGCGTCGATTACAGCGGATGCGAAAAGACCGTCTACATCGAATCGACCGACGGACGCTACGGCTTCTGCGTCGAAACCGCCACCCCAGAGGACAACACCTTCACCCGTTACGACAAGGTGAAGATACTGCTCAAGGACGCCGAACTGGTCTTCGAACCCGATCCGGACCGCTACTCGATCAAAGGCATCCGGTCGTCGATGATCGTCGAGCGCGTGACGGGCAACGATGCATCGGTGCTTCCTGTCAAGCAGAAGTATATTTCGGAACTGACCGACGAGGACATCTATACCTACGTAACACTCCGCGAGTGCGAATTCTCCGTCCGCAAAGGGTCGCTCACTCCCGTACACGAAGGCTATACGCTGGCCGACGCGCAGGGACGCCTCAACATGTACCCGCGTCTGGTGCGCGACAGCAGAGGCGGCCGGATCCACCTGCTGACCAACACCACCTGTCCCTACCGCCGCGACGGCACCCGCCTGCCCTACGGTTCGGGCGAACTGGCGGGCGTAATCGTCCACGAACGGTTCCCGCAGTACGAGTACGCCGATGCGGCGGACGATCAGGCCAACGGCATCATCGGCTCCTACCAGATCCGCCACATGTCTTACTCCGACATCCGCTTCGCCGACGACCGTTCGCAGAGTTTCTCGGAAACGCTGACCGAATACAGTTATATCAAGGGTAAAGCCTCGGCCGCCGACGGCTACGCCTACTGGTATCCGACGTGGGGCACCAACGGACGCTTCACACAGACCGCGTCGAAATCGGCCTACCCCAACGGCGTCTACAATGCGACCTGCTGGCATTACTTGGGCTGGTGCGGCACGGCGCGCGGCACGGCTCCGTTCCGCAACCATATCGGCAACGACGGCTATTCGGGCTTCGGAGTCGTACTCGAAGACGGCACCAATTACGCCGTGAAGAGCACGGGAGCCAATACCGACGGCAAGGGCGGCGACGCCGCCAACTGGCTGGCGTGGGTGACGACCTACTGGTGGAACGCTTCGACCGACAGGCCCTATGCGTGGGTCGTGGAGTTCTCGACCGCCGACCGCTCGTCCGACCGGGTATCGCTGATTATGAGTGTACAAAGCGGCCGCGCGACCCTCAACGCAGGTCCCTACTTCTGGAAAGTGCAGTGGTCCGCAACGGGCGATTACGAGAGCGACGAAGGGTGGTTCGACGTCGAAGCGGCGCAGACCGCGCCCGACGGCAGCGCCTACACCTTCACGCAGCCCGACTTCCCGGTATTCGCCACGCAGCGCAGCTGGCAGCTCCCGGCCTATAAACAGGTCGAGGTTCCGCTGCCCGCCGAAATCATGGGCCGCGAAAAAGTCTGGCTCCGCATCCAGCCCGCCAGCCGCCTCTCGTCGGGACTCGGCTTCCTCGACGGCACGATTCCGATGGGCTACAACGCCGCCGGAGCAATGGACTATCTGGCCGTACGCTACAACAAATAACCCGAATACCAAGATTTAAAGCTATATGACAATGAAACGATTCTTTTTTTCAATAGCGCTGTTATTCACCGCTCTGGCCGGCTGCTCCAACCACGAGGGCGAATCCGCCGCTCCCAAAAGCGAGCTGAACATCATGAGCTACAACATCCGCTACGCCAACGCGAGCGATACGGGCGACACGGCATGGGACGCCCGCAAGGCGGCTTCCGTAGCGATGATCCGCGACATCAAACCCGACGTGATCGGCATGCAGGAACCCCGCTTCTCGCAGGCGCAGTACCTCATCGGCGAGCTGACCGAATACGATCACTACTATCTGGCTCCCGACGACAAGGATTCGCAGCACCGCAACGCGGTCTGGTGGCGCAAAGACCGCTTCGAGATGCTCGCCCAAGGGTATTTCTTCCTCAACGAAACGGACATCACGCAGCCGATCAAGGGCTGGGGCCACAACCAGTTCCGCACGGCTCTGTGGGTCAAACTGCGCGAGCGAAGCACCGGCAAGGAGTTCTTCTTCTTCAACACCCACCTCGCGCACCGCGCATCGCCCGCCGAGGGCGGCGACATCGACCAGACAGCGCGCACCGAATCGGTGAAACTCATCGTCGAGCAGATGAAGCAGATCGCCGGACGCTACGTTCCGATCTTCGTCACCGGCGACATGAACGCCTCCTATGCCGCGGGCGACGGCCGCCGCGCCTGCCTCGACGGGTTCTTCGAATGGATGTGGTCGGCGCGCGATACGGCGCCCGACGGCGAAGCCGACGACGTTTACAGCTACAACAACTTCGGCGAAGGCACTCCGCGCTTTACGTGGAACATCGACCACATCTTCTACCGCAAGGTGACGCCCGTCCGCTTCCGCACGATCAACGGCGACGGCTACGGCGTGCCCTACATCTCGGACCACTTCCCGATCCTTTTCACCTCGGAATTCTAACGATACTGCGGGCGGGGCGGCTCCGGCCGTTCCGCCCGCATAAAATCCCGTAAAATGAAAAAACTGCTATTCACACTCCTGCTCTGCACCGCAGCGGCCGCAGCGATGGGCAGCCAACCCGCAGAGCTGAAACTGCTCTCCTACAACATCCGCTACATCGGAGCGCCGGGCGACGAAGGCGACTTCGCATGGGACGCCCGCAAGGAGGCTTCGATCCGCATGATCCGCGACGTGCGGCCCGACGTCATCGGTTTTCAGGAACCCCGCCGCCAGCAGGTCGCCTACCTCGTCGAACAACTGCCCGAATACGGTCACGTCGAGATGGGACGCGACTTCGGCGCCAAGGACGATCCCGGCGAACACCTGATGATCATGTATCTCAGAGAGCAATACGAGCTCGTCGACCACGGACACTACTGGCTGAGCGAAACGCCGGACGAAGTGTCGCAGGGATGGGACGGCCGCTGCCGCCGCGTAACGGTCTGGGCGCGCCTGCGCGACCGCGCCACGGGGCGCGAATTCTGCCTTTTCGACACGCACCTCGATCACATCGGCAAAACGGCCCGGCTCGAAGGCGCCCGGCTCAACGTCGAACGGATGCGAAGCATCGCCGGCAAACGCACGCCGCAGTTCATCGTCGGCGACATGAACGCCACGGCGGGTACGCCGGGCGGCGTATGCCTCGAACCCTATTTCAAATGGCTGAAATCGGCCTGCGAAGAGGCTCCCCTGACCGATCCCCGGCCGACCTACCACGGCTTCGGCAAGGCCAAACCGCTCCACATCGACCACATCTTCTACCGCTGCGCCGAACCGCTGCGCTACCGGCTGCTCGACAGCACGGGTTACGGCGTGCAGTATCTTTCGGATCACTACCCGATCGTCTGCACGTTCCGCTTCTGACCGGGCGGCAGTGTATACACGACAAAAACCGCAGAAACCGTTTTGTCCGGTTTCTGCGGTTTTTCATTCCAGACGACGCCCGAAGAAAACTGGGCCGCTCCGTCCAATATCGCCGCACGGCAAAAGCCCGCACCATATAATCCGCCGCCGTTCCGGACAACCTGTTCCCGGCCTGCAATTCCGACCGGAAGCGCTCAGACCCGGTTCCGGCGCGGCAAAAACCCGGCAGGCTCCGCAAATCCGCCTAAAATTCGACGGTGATTCCCAGTGTCGGAATCAGCGAACCGCTGTCCTGCTTAATGTACTTCATGCGGTAACGCTGTTCGGCGGCAGGCGCTTCGGGATTCTCCACCACACCCGTAGACATCAGCACGTCGGGCCGGTGCAGCTTGCTGCCCGTCACGTTTTGCAGGTCGATATAAAATCCCAGCATGCAGTGCCGGAAATAGAAAGTCTTGTCGATGCGCAGGTCCAGCTGGGCGAAGGCGTCCAGCCGCCCGTCGTTATAGCGCTTATAATCGTAATAAGGACGTCCTTGCGCATTCCACGCTTCGACGAGCGACGATTTTTCGACATCGTAAGGCGTATAGGGCATCCCGCCCACGGCGCTCAGACGCGCCCCGACGCTCCAGTTGCGCGGCAGGTCGTACGTGCCGCTGAGATTCACGACGAAACGGCTGTCCCACGCCGAAACGATATAGGGAGCCGAGGAATCGCGGCGGTATTCGCTGCGGAACAGCGTGACCGATCCCACGAGATTGACCTTTCCGGGAATCTGCCAGCGGGCCATCGCTTCGACGCCGTAGGAACGCCCCTCGGCCGACGAGCGCAGCTCTTCGTTGCCGACCACGCCGTAATCGTCGCCCTCGCAGGTGAGCGGAATCCCGTTCGCAACCGAAAGCGGAATATCCCCGTACAACTTATAAAATCCCTCGACCGACACGATCAGCCGGTCGCGCAGCCGCCATCCGGCGCCCGCACTGAAAGCCCCGACGCGCATATAGAGCAGGGACTTGTTCACCCATTCCCCGTCTTCCTTGAACCCGAGCGCCGTATAGGGCGGCAGTTGGTAATAAAGGCCCGCGCTTCCGCTCAGCGACCAGCCCCTGCCGAGCTGATAGCCGACCGAAGCCCGCGGAGAAAGCTGATGCCAGAGCCGGGCCATGCGCGGCGAGTAGTCGTTCCCGTCGGCGCGCAGGCCGAGCGAAGCCGTGAAGCGTTTGTCCGCCGAAGCGTAATCCGCCCCGGCGAAAAGCCCCCAGCCGACGATTCCCAGCCGGGTCCGGTAATCGGACAGCAGCGTCTCGTCGGTGAAAAGCCGCTGGAACGTGCGGTTCGTATAGCCCGAATAACTCAACTCCGCGCCTTCGCGCAGCGTCCAGCGGCCCAGATAGCTGCGGTTCTCGGCCCGCAGCGTGGTTTTCTGCTCTACGGAGCGCAGCCGCAGGGTGAGGTTCTCCTCCGAAGAGTCGTCGTTGTCGCGGTATTTGAGATTGCGGTTGTTCAGATAAGTGTGGCTCAGCGTGACGGTCTGCACATGACGGCCCGCGTAGTGCCGCCACGACGCACCGACGGTAAAGGTTTCCTGACGAATCCGGGGCAGATAGCTCAGCAGGTATTCGGCCTCCTCGCCTTTCTCGTCGAGGTTGAGTTTCATGTTGTCGAAGCCCGCCAGTCCCAGCACCGTCAGTTCGTCGCGCTCCGAAAAGCGCGTCTTGACCTTGAACTGGCCGTCGATATAGTTAGGCAGGAACGGCAGACCGATCATCTTGAACAGCAGCTGCAGATAGGACTGCCGCAGCGAAAAGAGATAGGAGGTTTTCCCGCCGATATGTCCGCTGCCGCTCAGCCCGACTTCCGACGCTCCCAGCGTCGCCTTGAAAGTCTGCTTTTCGGGATTCCCGTCCCGCAACTGAAGATCCAGCACGGAACTCAGCGCCCCGGAACGGTCGGCCGGGAAAGCTCCGGTGTAGAAACTGATCTCACGGATCAGGTCGGCATTGACGATGCTCACCGGGCCGCCCGTGGCGCCCTGCGTGGCAAAATGGTTAATGTTGGGAATCTCGATGCCGTCCATGTAGAATTTGTTCTCCGAAGGGCCTCCGCCGCGCACGATCAGGTCGTTGCGATAGCCGACGGGCGAAAACGACACACCGGGATAGGAACGCACGATACGCGAGACGTCGCGGTTGGCGCCGGGACTCTTCTCGATCTCCCGCAGGCCGATCACCTGCAGTCCGACAGGGCTTTCGGCCGTGGTCCTGAACGGCGAGGGCACTACGGTCACGGCTTCGAGCTGCGTGGCGTCCTCCTCCATCTCGATCTCGATAAAGGGCGTAGCCGCCGATACGATGTATTCCGGCGTAACAACGCTTTTATAGCCCACCGACGATGCCGACAGACGATGGATGCCGGGCCGTATGCGTTCGAGCGTAAAACGGCCGGCGGAGTCGGTCGAAACGCCTTTCTGCTCCTGCCCGACCAGCACGACCGCCGCATAGGCTACGGGCCGCCGCGTCAGACGGTCGATGACACGGCCGTTCACCGGATAGACGCTTTGCGGCGTCGCTGCCGCCGCCGCAAAGCCGGACAGCAGTGCGGCAAATACGCATATGATTCAAAATCCCGGAGACATGATACGGCAAAAATACAAAAACGGTGCGGTTTTCCAACAGTTCGTCCGGCAAATTTTCCGGTCGCTCCGCAGCCGGATTCCGCAAGGCTCTCGCTCCAATAAAAAAGTCGTTTTTACCAACAAGCAATTTTGAACATTATTAATTCAATATCAGAACAAACTGTAAATGCAAAAAATTACCTGTTTTCTTAGCCGGTCTGAAAAATATATTATTATATTTATATATAATAATAAAACCGGCTGCAACTTTTTTCAGGAAAAAAGCGACTGAAAAAATATTAGAAAAAGCTTGGATTTCAGCATATTATCCCTTACCTTTGCAAAACTGTTAAGACAGTGAACGCCACTGCCGCACCGTACAGCCCCGTCCTTTTCGGAGGGCGTACCGGTTTTTCGACGCAACGCCAGATCGACCACATTCCGAACCGATAAAACCGGTAAAATTGCAGCACACGACACACGCTGTCGTCCGGCCGGTTCCATATATTTTCCGGGGTCGGCCGCTGCAAATGTCTCACCAGTCGATTTATAAAAAAATAAAAAGTTATGAGAAAGCAACATTACACAGCCGAAATTCCAGTTTCCAATCCCTACAACATTGCCGCGTTCGAGGATTTGGTATCCAATATCCAAGCGGGATATAACGAAGAAAAACGACTGAAGAACGCGGCTTTCGAGTTTATGATCAACCGGGGGATTTATCTGGAATTTCACGAATGGCTGCATGCTCCCGAACACCAAGAGCACGGCAGCGACGTCATGGGGCGTCTGCGTATGTACATGACGGGCCACAAACTGGCGAAAATTTTCAACCGGTAAAAACGCAAGACCGGATTCCGATACGACGCAACCGAGGCTCCGGCTCACACAGGACGAAAAAACCACTCCACGAAAGGGAGTGGTTTTTTCAAATCGGAAGGACGGCCGTTACGGTCACTGCAGATAAACCCCGATATTTCCGCTGATCTGCTGCAGCGATATTTCGCAGAGTTTGGTATTGTACTGCGCCGTGAGGATACGCTCCTCGGCGTCGAGCAGGCTCTTCTGCGCCTCGCGCATCTCGATACCGGGCAGATCGCCCAGCAGGTAGCGCTCCATGGCGATTTCGTAGTTCTCCCGAGCGGCGATCAGGTTTTCGGTTTCGAGCTGAATCACTTCTAGGTTATTGCGGTAGGCCTGCCAGAAATTCGACAGGTTAGCCATCAGCGACTGTTCCAGCTGCTGACGGGTCAATTCCGCGTTTTCGATCGTGATCCGGGCGTTGCGCTGCTCGCGGCGGCGGTTGCCGTCGAAGATCGTGAACCCCAGCTTCACTCCGGCGTTCAGTCCCAGCGTACCGCGCGACTGAGTGGTGCCGTTGCCGAACCGGTTATAGGTATATCCGTAACCGGCAGTCAGATTCAGGTAAGGATAGAAGCGCGAACGGATGCTTTTCAGGTCCAGTTCGGCCAGCGTGTTGTCGCGCTCGGCCAACAGCAGCGACGCGTTCGTGGCGCGTGTTTCCGCCGCCAGACGATCCCATTCGAGACCGCTGTTCACTTCGATCAGCGAATCGCAGATCGAAAGCCGGCCGTTGAGGTCGTCGTTGGCCAGCAGTTCGTTGATGCGGATGCGCGACGTGGTCACCAGCTCGTGCTGGGACATATATTTCGAACTGTCGGCATTGAAATCCACGCGCGCCTGCAACAGGTCAAGCCGCGAGAAGTTACCGATCTTGAACCGCTCTTCGGTAATTCGCAGCCGCTCGCGAGAGAGCTGCACCGCATAGCGGAAATTGCTCAGACGCAGGGTCTGCTGTACGTAATTGTAATACTCGGCCGTAAGCGTGGCGATGAAATCCTCGATCGTGATACGGGTCCTGAGCGCCCCCATCTGCTGCAACTCCTGCAGCCGCTTGTAGTTGGTGCGGATGCGGAATCCGTCGAAAAGCGTCCAGTTCACCGCGACACCGGCATCGAAGGTCTGGTCGTAAATGCCGTTTTCGGTCACGGCATCCCCTTCGCGCGGAGTCGTGCGTTCGTTGTCCAGCGCTCCGGAATAACCCGCCGTCAGATCGACGGTCGGCAGCATTCCGGCATTGGCCGCCGTCGCATCGTTGTCCGAGATGCGCTCCTCGTTGCGTATGATGCGAACGTCGTAATTCTGTTCCAATCCAAGCTCCAGACACCGCTGCAGAGTCATCGGCTCGCCGCACTCCTGCGCCGCGGCCATTGCTGCGCCCCCTGCGGCCAGAAGCGTTAAAATCAGTCGTTTCATTTCGCGTTCTTTTTCGTTTTTCGGATTCGGTCGGTCGATACGTAACTGTAAATCGCCGGCACGATATAAAGGGTCAGCAGCGTCGAGACCACCATGCCGCCCACTACGGCGACTCCCATGGCGATACGTCCCTGCGCGCCTTCACCCGAAGCCACCGTCAGCGGCAGCAGGCCCAGAATGGTCGAAGCGCTGGTCATCAGAATCGGACGCAGGCGCTGCAGCGAAGCCTGCTCGATAGCCTCCCGCTTATCCAGCCCCGCATCCTGCTTCTGGTTGGCGAATTCGACGATCAGAATGCCGTTCTTGGCGACCAGACCGATCAGCATGATGATGCCGATCTGGCTGAATATGTTCATCGTCTGCCCGTTGGCCGCCATGAACACCAGCGCGCCGGCAATGGCCAGCGGCACCGTCAGCATGATGACCAGCGGGTCCTTGAAACTCTCGAACTGCGCCGCCAGAATCAGATATATCAGCACGATAGCCAGCAGGAAGGCGAATATCAGGCTCGAAGAACTCTCGCGGAATTCCTTCGAATCGCCGGCCAGCGCCGTACGGAAATCATCGCCGAGCGTCTCCTTGGCGATCCGGTCCATTTCGTCGAGTCCCTGCCCGATCGTCTTCCCTTTGGCCAGTCCGGCCGAAACCGTAGCCGACAGGAAGCGATTGTAGTGATAGAGCTGGGGCGGCGCCACGTTCTCTTCGAGCGTGATGAGGTTGTCGAGCTGGATCATTTCGCCCTTGTCGCTGCGGACATAAATCGACTTCAGGTCGGCGGGCTTGTTGCGCTGCTGGCGATTGATCTCCGCCAGTATCTCATACTGCTTGCCGTTCATGTAGAAGTAATCCAGACGCTGGCCGCTGAGTCCGTACTGAAGCGTCTGTGCGATATTGCGCGTACTGACGCCCAGCAGGTTGGCCTTGTCGCGGTTAATCACGATCCGGGCTTCGGGCTTGCTGAATTTCAGGTCCACGTCGGCCATCTGAAATACGGGACTTTCGTACACTTTGCGCATAAATTCCGGCAGCACTTCCTGCAGCCGTTCGATGTTGGTCGCCTGCAGTACGTACTGCACCGGCATACTGCCGCGCCGGCCGCCGAAGGTACTCTGCTGCTGCACGAATGCACGCGCCTTGGTCCTCGTACGCACGGCGGCCGAAATCTCCTCGGCGATCTCCATCTGCGTACGTTCGCGGGTCGCTATGTCCTCCAGAGCGATCTGCACGTTGCCGCGGCCGCTGGAGACGCGCGCCGTCACGGCACGGGCCTCGGGTACGAGCGAATCGACGAGCCGGTTGATACCCTCGGTATAGTCGCGCAGGTATTCATAGGTCGCACCCTCCGATCCGCGGGTGTTGATCGTAATCTGCGAACGGTCCTCCAACGGCGCCATCTCGGCCGGAATACTCCCCCACAGCCACCCGATCAGGCCGATCATCAGCACCACGAGCGGCAGGGCGATCCAACGCTGCCGCAGGAATCCGGCCAGCGTGCGGCTGTAGAAATTATTGAGCCAGACGAAAAACGGCTCGGTCTTGTTGTAGAACCAGCTCTGCTTCTCCTGTCGCACGAGCAGTTTGGTCGCCAGCATCGGGGTAACGGTCAGCGCCGCGAAGGTCGAGATGACCACGGCGCCCGAAATCACCAGACTGAACTCGCGGAACAAGCGGCCGGTCATACCCTCCATAAAGACGATCGGGAAGAAAATCGCGATCAGCGTGATGGAGGTCGAGATGACGGCGAAGAAGATCTCCTTCGCCCCCTCGATACCCGCATCCATGGGCGACATGCCGCGCTCGATGCGGATGTAGATGTTCTCGGTCATCACGATGGCGTCGTCCACCACCAGTCCCACCGAGAGCACCACGGCCAGCATCGACAGTACGTTGATCGAGAATCCGGCCACATACATCAGGAAGAACGTACCGATCAGCGACACCGGAATCACGATACACGGGATCAGCGTCACGCGCCAGTTGCGCAGAAACAGGAAAATGATGATGATTACCAGCAGGAAAGCCTCGTAAACCGTAGTCTTCACCTCGTCGATCGAGGCGCGGATAAAACGCGTATTGTCGAATCCGTAATTGGTCACCACATCTTCCGGCAGGTCCTTTTTCATCGACTCCATGCGCCTGTAGACCTCATCCGCAATCTCGATATGATTGGCTCCCGGCTGCGGGATCACCACGATACCGACCATCGGAATACCGTTCATCTTCATATAGCTGCGCGTATCCTGCGGTCCCAGCTCGGCGCGTCCCACGTCGCTCAGGCGGATAATGCGGTCGGCATCCTCACGCACCACCAGATCGTTGAACTCCTGCGAGGTGTGCATCAGCCCCAGCGTACGGATCGTCAGTTCGGTGGTATTGCCTTCGATACTGCCCGAGGGAAGTTCGACGTTCTCCCGGTCGAGCGCATCCTTGACGTCCGCCGGCGTAATGCCGTACCCGGCCATCTTGGCCGGATCGAGCCACAGACGCATCGAGTAGCGTTTCTCGCCCCATATCTGCACGCTGCTCACGTCGCTGATCGTCTGCAGCTGCTCCTTGACCGTCAGATCGGCGATCTCGCTCAGCTCCAGCAGCGAACGCCTGTCGCTCTGGATGGTCACCATCAGAATCGGCGTGGCGTCGGCGTCGGCCTTGGCCACCGTCGGCGGGTCGCAGTCGCGGGGCAGGTAACGCTGCGCGCGCGACACCTTGTCGCGCACGTCGTTGGCGGCCGTTTCGAGATCCACCGAAAGTTCGAATTCGACCGTAATGAGGCTTTGGCCCTGACTGCTGACGCTCGACATCGACCGGATGCCGGGAATACCGTTGATATTCTGTTCGAGGGGCTCGGTAATCTGGTTCTCGATCACATCGACGTTGGCGCCCGAATAGGAGCACGTCACTGAAATAATCGGATTATCCACGCTCGGAAACTCCCGCACGCCCAGATAGCTGTATCCGATGAAACCGAATAGCAGGATGATGATCGTCAGTACCGTGGACAATACGGGACGCCGGATGCTGAGTTCGGAAATATTCATACGGCAGCGGGGTTATTCGATGACATCGAGTTTCACGGGCAGATCGGTCCGCAATTGCAGGGTACCGGAGGTAATCAGCGTGTCGCCCACGTTCAGCCCCTCGATGACCTGAATGCTGGACTCGGTCCGCAGACCGGTTTTGACCTCGACGGCCTGTGCCTTTCCTCCCTTGTAAAGGTAAACTTTGTCCACACCCATCTCCGGCACGATGGCTTCGGTCGGAACGGCTATGGCGTTGGGAATGTCGTGCAGGCGGATTTTCACGGTCACGAAGCGTCCCGGCAGCAGCGTCCCCTGCGTATTGGGGTAGAGCGCCCGCACGGCCAGCGTGCGCGTGGCGACATCCACTTTCGACTCCTGCGCGTACACCGACGCCCGGAAAGTCTCGTTACGGCCTTCGACCGTAAACGAAAGCGGCGTTCCCGGCCTGATCTGGTTGGCATAACGTTCCGGCACGAAGAGGTCGATCTTGAGCGGCGAAATCTTCGTCAGCTTGGCCACCACCACGCTGGGCGAGGCATAGGCGCCCTCGCTGACGTTTCGCAGACCGATAATTCCGTCGAACGGAGCGCGCAGCTCCGTCAGCGCGATATTGGCCTTGACGATGTCGATGTCGGCGTTGAGCATCGCCAGCTCCGTGCTGGCCTGCTCGTAGGCTTCCTGACTGACGGCGTCCTTTTCGAGCAGCGCACTCTGACGGTACACCCGGTCCTCGGCCAGTTTGAGCTGGGCTTCGTAGCGCGACAGCTGCGCCAGCAGCGGTTTGTCGTTCACCTTGGCCAGCAGTTCGCCCTTACGGACGATCGAGCCTTCCTTGAAATTGATCTCGACGATCTTGCCCGAAGTTTCGAACGAGAGGTCCACCTCTTCATCCGGCAGCAGGTTGCCGACCATCGTAATACCGTCGGTAAGGGATTGCGGACGCACGACGAGTCCGTTCACGTTCAGGATGTTCTTCTTCCGGGGCGCGTTCACCGCGGCCGGATCGGCGTCCGAAACGGAGGAGCCGGGGCCGAAATGTTTATAAACGCCCAGTACGGCACAAAATACGAGGAGGATAACGGCCGTAATGATCCATTTCTTTCTTTTATTCATTGCAACGAGTAAGGTTTGATTCGAAGTCAGGACAAAGATACAAAAAAAGCACATGCAACGATTACTCCCGACCGGCCCGATCACGCTCTCTGCGGATAAAATCCGGGACTTTATGCCGTACGGCGCAGATCGGAGGGGGCCAAACGGCAAAAATCGGGGGCGAAACGCCGTCCCCATTCCATAAAACCGGGCATGCACGCCACCGGAAGGCCGTGCCGAAAACCCGGCCCGCACCGGCTTCATGCAGCATAACCGCGGCGGCGGAAGAATCGACAGACTCGGAAAATCCGCAGGCAGCAGTACTCCATTACACCGAAGCGCCTTTTTCCGTTCACACCGTTTTCAGGCAGAACAGCCGGGTTCAAACTCTGAAGAATCGTCCTTCGAAAGAGTGCGCGACAAGCGAAAGGCACAGAATTTGAACGACAAACCGGAAACAGAACACCGTGCCGCACTCATCCGATCGTCCTCCCCGGTTTCAACCACAGCCGCCCTTCCGTATCCCGTACGACGAAGTTCGGGGCGGTTCGGGATCCGGAAGGTTCCGGAGAAGATCGCAACGAAAGCGGCGGCACACCGCGAAGTTTCGCCCGAATCGCATTATTCGATTAGAAATCAACACATTCCGCACACAGCCGCCCGTCCCGGAATATACCGGATATTAAAAATTAAACATATCGTAATCCCGTTTCCTAAAAAATTTATGTACTTTAGCCCCTGTTTGCAATTTACACACACGGATAACGCCCGGGTTATCGACCACACGACGAAGAAATGGACAGGCAACCGGATGAATTGATTCTACAGAGCCTCCGGCAGGGCAGCTACGATGCATTCGATGCATTGTACATGCGTTATGCTCCGCATGTGGAGGCCTTTGCCTACTGCATGCTCAAAAACCGGAGCGAAGCCGAAGACCTCGCGCACGATATTTTTCTGAAACTCTGGGAAACCCGCGGATCGGTCGGGCACATCAAATCGTTCCGCAGCTACCTGTTCCGGATGACCAAGAACGCCGTTTTCGACATCTTCGAGCACAAGACCGTGCAAACCCGCTACGAACAGCGGCTTCTGCATGTCGAAGACCTTTTCACGGAAGACATTTCGGCGAAGATCGCTTCGGAAGACCTGCTGATGATTATCAATATGGCCGTGGAGCAGATGCCCGAGCAGCGGCAGCGAGTCTTCCGTCTGAGCCGCTACGAAGGACTCTCCCATCAGGAAATCGCTCAGAAACTGGGAGTCACCCCCAAAACCGTGGAATATCACATCCGCACGGCGCTCGCCGAACTGAAAAAAATCGTCGGCGTCATCGCCTTCTTCTTCTGATTCTTCCGCCTCACGCCTCACGGCAGACAAAGACGACACGAAAATTGTTGTCTTTTTTATTTTCAAAAAAAATTCAATCCCGACTAGGGATGCCTCTCTTTTTCCCGTCATACTAATACAAACGCACAGAAAGAACGGACATGATAAAAAAGATAATACACACGTTCCTGCATAATCCGATGCCCGAAGAGGTACAGCAGCAGTTTCGGACATGGTGCCTGAAAAAGGAGCATTCGGGCGAAAAAACCGACGCACTGTGGAAGGAATGGGACCGGCTCGATCCGGCGTCCGTCCTCCCGGCGGACGAAAAGTCGTACCGCCGCAAGCTCGAACGGCTGCACCGCGAGATGACGCCCCCGGCCGTGCCGAAACGGGGTCTGTTCAGCATCACCCGCCGCACGGCCGCAGCTGCCGCAGTTATCGTACTGCTGGCGATGTGCGTCGAATTTTTCGTCGTGAAACACCTCACCGCCGACACCACGACATGGCTGGTGACCGCCGAAAACAGCAAAGGCCACTTTACGCTCCCCGACGGTTCGGTCGTATGGCTCAACGCCGACTCCCGGCTGGCCTACTCCGACCGTTTCACGGCTTCGGGCAGCCGTGCGGTACGGCTCGAAGGCGAAGCCTTTTTCGACGTGAAGCGCGACACGCTGCGCCCCTTCGAAGTCGAGATGGGCAAACTCCGGATCAAAGTACTCGGCACACGCTTTACGGCCAGCCATACGCCGGCGTTCAACACGGAGGAGGTGACGCTTCTTTCGGGCAAAGTCGAGGTGTCGGGATACCGCGCCGACCAGTCGCTCGTACTCACCCCGGACCAGAGCTGCTCCTACGACGCCAGCACGGGACTGGTCGCCGTACGCAACGTCGCGGCCAGCAACTACTGCAGCTGGACAGGCAACTCGATCATCTTCGACAACATGACGCTGGCCGACATCGCCGTCAATCTGGAGCACTGGTACAACATCCGCTTCCGGATCGACGAACGCATCGACACCTCCATACGCATCTCGTTCACACTGCGGCCCGAAACGCTCGAAGAGACGCTGAAGATCATCGAAACGCTGACACACCTCCACTGCCGACAGATCGACAAACATCACGTCATAATACATAAATAATAAAAGAAGCCGACCATGGAACGCAACACATGACCACCGGGGAGGACTCCCCGGATCTTCGTTTACAGAAACTCAAGAAACTATTAATTAAAACTTAAAACTCAGTCATGAAAAAAGATGAACGCCTGAATTTTTCCGTCCGGATACCCTCCGTGCGGAGATTTGTCGTGTCGCTTGTCCTGATGCTGCTGGCCGCCCTGCCGGCAGCGGCGCAGAACAAGAAAATCACCGTCGATCTGGACAACGTCCCGGTCAAGGAATTTATCAAGAACGTGGAATCGCAGAGCGGTTCCACGTTCGCGTATAACAACTCCGAAATCGACCTCACGCGCCGCGTGAGCATCAAGGCGACCGATGAGAACGTCGTGGACGTCGTTATCCGCGCACTCAGTCCCCAGA